>NZ_JBEONP010000155.1:0-1130 GCF_040544435.1 Undibacterium sp. GrIS 1.2 | reverse complement strand
TAATTTATCAATATCAACAAGCCCACGTTCACGGAAATACATTTGATGGATTACCTCACCACCAGCCCCACCGCACGCTCCGGCGCACTGTCTGGTGCAGTTTCTGATGCACTGTCTGGTTTAGACAACCTGGTCCAGCAGCTCACCGGCCCACTCCTCAGTCAGCACGCCCGCTTGATCAGTATGGACACCGCACAAGGCTCGGCCTTGCCAGAGACCTTGGTGGTGGAAGCGTTTACCGGCTATGAGGCAGTCAATGCGCTGTTTTTATTTGATATCGATGCCTTCAGCGTCTCTACCGAGGTCGATCTGAAACAGTTTATCGGCGAGGAAATCACCTTGCGTCTGTTACAAGCGGATGGTTCACGGCGAGCCTGGCATGGCTACTGTACGCAGGCGTATTGGCTGGGGGCGGATGGTGGTACCACCCGCTATCGCTTACGCTTAGAACCGTTTTTGTCCTTCTTACGCTTACGTCGTGACTCGTTTATTTTTCAGGACAAAGATGTCCAGCAGATCGTCACCGATTTACTCGCTGATTATCCGCAAGCCCATTTCCGATGGGATGTGACGCAACCCCTGCTTGCGCGCCCTGTTTGTACCCAATACCGTGAGAGTGATCTGGATTTCTTCACCCGCTTACTGGCGTCTGAAGGCTTGAGCTGGCGCTTTGACCATGATCAGAGTGGTAGCGGCTCCGGTGCAGCGTCATCGTCATCCTCTTCTGCTCACTCTTCCCAATCTGCTGATTCTGCTCACTCTGCTGGCGATGTGCCGCATGCCAAACATACGCTGGTGATCTTCGATGCGCAAGCGACAGCGCCTGACTTGGTAGTTGACTTCGCTGATGGCTTAGTTGGTGAGGGTTCTGGGAGTAAGCTTATCCGTTTTCATGGGGTACGCGCGTCTGAATCGAGTGATGCCATCAATCAATTTTCTGCACGCCGTTCTGTGCAAGCCAATGCGGTGAGTTTGTCTAGCTGGGATGCACGTCAAGTGAGTGCGCCAGCCGCAGAGTCGGCCTCGGGTCTGGACAATGGGATGTTGCCGTCCTTGTCTCTTTACGATGGCGCGGCAGAGCAGCGGTATGTCGACAGTGGCATGGCCACGCAGCACAGTGAGCTGGTATT
>NZ_JBEONP010000154.1:0-1138 GCF_040544435.1 Undibacterium sp. GrIS 1.2 | reverse complement strand
ACCTGTAAAAATAATCGTATTGATGAATTGCTTCCGCTGCGGGCAAAATCGGTTATTTGCTGATCGTCTAGGTGGGTCTGTCGGACGCATACTTTACTATGTTTAAAAAATGGATTCATTCGTTTCTATTATTCTCCGCATTTGCCGCGGTTACCAACGTCGATGCCAAGGATTGTTCAACACAGTTTTTGAACGGCAAGGCACCCGTTGCGACGACTACTCATTTTAACGAACGTACCACTTCGTTGTGTTTTGAGGAATATGCTTTGATGTACTCTGGCGTGACCAAAACACCGCTCTGGACGGCTGAGTTTCTAACGAATAACCGTATTAAAGAGGCGCGCAAATTAAAACGGCAGGATAGCTTTCACGAAGAAGAGCAAATTCCCAATGCGGATCGCTCCTACTTGAAAGACTATAAAGGATCTACAAAGAATGTCGATATCGACCACTCAATCGACCGGGGCCACATGAGTCCAAACAGCGACTTTAGCACTTACACAGCTCAATTCGAATCGTTTTCACTTGCCAATATCATTCCGGAAAATTCGGATAATAACCAAAACCTGCACGAAGGTATTGAATCAGCCACCAGGAAGTTAGCAACGCAGCGCGAGAGATTGTATGTCATTACAGGACCGATCTTTGATACAACAGCGAATAAGCTCAATGGTCGCGTTGTCATACCGACCCGTATCTTTAAAGCGATAGTCGATCCTTCCAAACATCAAGCGGCAGCGTATTTGACGTATAACAAGCCAGGTATGGACTATCAAGTCGTCTCCATCGCCGAGCTAGAGCGGATTGTGGGCTTTGATCTTTTCCCTGATTTGCCATCGTCAATCAAAAACTCAACAATGCCATTGCCTGAACCTACGCCTTATAAACAACATTCCGGCAAGGACCGTTCTGAACAATATCATTCAAAGCATGCGTCGAATGAACAGACAAGTTTCTCATCGACCCCCTTACGTAACTTTGGTAAATCTTTGCAATATCTTTTTAAGTAGGTCACTAACAAAAAATGCTCCAGCAAGAATTTCGGTTCTGTCGCAATAGGCTGTCTCTGTTAGACTGCCGATCCGACAAAATTTGTGATTCATGTAATGATAGACGAGCTACGCAAAGTACTCAAACG
>NZ_JBEONP010000153.1:0-1147 GCF_040544435.1 Undibacterium sp. GrIS 1.2 | reverse complement strand
TAGGACTTACGCAAAAACAAGAGAATTGTAACAAGATGTAAAGACGTAAACCTAAAAAAGAAAACGGGTGTGTACAGTTCTGGACATGCCAAAACGACCAACCCGCTTAGATTACTGCCAGTATTTATTGGTAACGCCGATCAATCACACGATCACCAATTTTGCCGACCACGTAGAAGATATGAGTCACGATGCGATCAATCGATTTTTGCGAGACGAGAAGATGACGCCTCACTTGGTGTGGGACAACGTGCGTGATCTGATTGCGGCGACAGCGGGTGGTTGCATCACGTTTGATGACACGATTATAGACAAGAATTTTTCGCATAAAATCGAGCTGGTAAGACGTCAATACAGTGGTAATGCGCACGGCATTATCAAAGGCATTGGGGTTGTTACCTGTGTGTATGTCAATCCGGAAACGAAGGAGCATTGGGTCATTGATTATCGTATTTACGACCCACAAGGTGATGGCAAATCTAAGCTCGATCATGTCAAAGACATGCTGACCAATGTGGTGCATCACAAAGGTCTGGCCTGCCGTACCATGCTAATGGATACCTGGTATGCCACCAAGGAACTGATGCTCTTCATTGAGTCCTTGGGTAAAATTTATTACTGCCCCATCAAGAGCAATCGCTTAGTCGATGACTCACGTGGCGAACTGGACTATCGCCATGTCGATTCACTCGATTGGAATGAGCGAGAAGTAGCGCATGGCAAGATCATTAAGATCAGAGGATTTCCCAAAGAGCACAAGGTCAAACTGTTCCGCGTTACGGTGTCTACCCACCGCACGGACATGGTCGTCACCAACGACCTGACTCAAGATTTAACGAAGGGCGCACAACAAGCGTGTGCCTTGCGCTGGAAGATTGAGCAGTTTCACCGAGAAGCAAAACAACTGACGGGAATCGAACGCTGTCAATGCAGAAAGGCGAGAATCCAGCGCAATCACATCGCTTGTGCCATCCTTGTATGGGTTCGCTTAGCCGCTGTCGCAAAGCAAACTAGTGAAACCTTGTATCGCATTAAACATGGCCTGCTTGATGAATTCTTACGACAGCAACTTAAAAATCCGAGTATTACTATGCGTCTTGCATAAACCCGTTTTATTACAAAATTACGCTTTTTGCGTAAGTCCTAA
>NZ_JBEONP010000152.1:0-1153 GCF_040544435.1 Undibacterium sp. GrIS 1.2 | reverse complement strand
GGCAAGCTGGCGTGTTGGGGGGTGGGATTTTTAAAGTCAAAACTGGTGAGTACGACACTACCTGGGACGATGCGTCTTACCGGGGTCCAGTCACCTATGGCGTCGTCTTCTTGTGAGCCGGCGGCGCGTTGGAAGGGGATTTCTGCGGTGAAACCGTCGATTTGAGATTTTAATGACTGATTGTAGGAATATTTGATCTAATGCCTGCATTGCGGCATTGAGAGGCCAGCCTACAAATTACGCGAATCAATAAATTCCAGAGGCGTAGAATCCCATGTATCACAATCATAAAAAGTACCATAGACAGGTTCTGCTTTGTACGATTTATTTGGTAAGTCTCGACTAACTGAAATTCGCGCAAGCAGCTTGTCTCTCATGTTTTGAATATCGCGAAACTCGAACTCATCACCATCCTGATATTCCGATGAGAAGCGATACGGATTAATAAGTCTGCGATTTTCAGTACCGTCAGGGTTGAGTACCAACAAATTATCGGAGCCATATTTGTCTGGATTCTGTAGCACGACCAAATATTTCTTATTGAGCGCCAGCTCCATTGCGCAAGTCTCGGTCGCATCACACAATCTTGTATAAGTTATGCCATTAGCTTCCCAAGAGTAATGGATTCTTTGATATTCAGGTTTGAAAAAATCCATTTTTGGTATATCCGGTGGGAATATGCCAGGTGGCCTTTTAAAGCCATTTTTTGAAACGATCACAAAAGATTCAATCATTTTTTTCTAAGGTAAAGTGGTAACATCAATAACGCGTACAAATTCTTTTGCACCAGTTCTTGGTAAATCTAAAAAGTATTGCTGAGCACCTCCAGTAAGCGAACCTTGAGGGCCTGCGATTCCTTCCAATGTTCTGAAAGGTTTTACGACTTCAAATTCAACCGTATTAGGAATACCATTAGGCTTCCAGCTTGGATTAATCGCCATTTTATCAAGCGCTTCGCTTTGACTACTAAATTTATCGGTAGTACCCCAACCACCTACTCCGCCTGGTTTTGTTGTGTCATTCAACATATCTAATTGTTGATCATCCATAGACATATTAAATCTCTCACCCGGAGCCATGTCTCTTTCAGTAACGGTGGTGCCTTCTTTAAACGGTGCAGTTTCTCTTGTTGCACGTTTTTTATCGATCAGTT
>NZ_JBEONP010000151.1:0-1207 GCF_040544435.1 Undibacterium sp. GrIS 1.2 | reverse complement strand
CTTTCATCTTGCCAGAAATGGCCGCTCCTTTCTCATCTATTTTGCGCTTCTCGCAATAAAATTACTCTCCGGTGTTTCGTTTTGCAAGAACCTCGTTTGACAAAACATTACCAAAAATGCGGATAAAGCTACTACTCCGAGCCACGATATCGAAGCTTTGAATGCGCGTAATTTCAATGGCATTATTAGTATTGCCATCAGTAAAGGCAGTAGCGTTGCCGCTAATGGCATGATGGACGTAAGCAGTGTTTGTTTACCCCAAGATTGCTGAGCATGAATAAATACTGCCACTAATAGCGCTGCACTAACTGCGCCCAGTATCCTTGGCAAGTGGACGGTTGCTCTCCCTACTTTGATGAGTAATAGTCCGGAGCGCATATTTAGAGGCAATTGAAGTCCGGCATCGATCGTGACTAGCAGACGTGACGAGTACCAAACAGAAGTGGAAAAAATAAAAATACCGAGCGCGAAGTAAAGCATTTGGATGCTACCTGACTCTCTGTCAATAGTGCCGTACAACACTTCTTGTACCTGGTCCAGCCTCAAGAAAATAATTGTGATAATAGCCGCCACCAAAACTGGAACTAGCGACTGATACAAGACATATGACCAAGGGTTGAGGAAATTGGCTACTCTGCAAGCAAAATTAAGGATTTTTTCTTTGAGCGTATTCATATTCTGTCCTTTCTGTTGGAGGAATATGATTAAAACATTAACTAACGATAAGTAAAAGAGAGTTCACTTGTTAATTTCTTAACTGTGTTTGATTTGATTAATTTGTGAGTGCCAAATCGCGGTGAATCAAAAATACCAACATGCGGATTTACCCGTAATAGTGTTCGTATTTGACCGAAACCCCGTTATTACCTACGACGACTAGGCCATAGGTTTTTATTGCAAAACATAATTGCAAATAGCTTAATTAATTTAGACATAGTTTCTCTCTCTGCAACCCCCACCACACGGGCATCAATCGCCGAATCTCAGGCTGCGCGAACCGATCATCAATCAAATAAATCACCCCTTGATCCGTTGTAGTGCGAATGACGCGTCCTGCTGCCTGAACTACTTTTTGTATGCCAGGGTAAAGATAGGTGTAGTTATACCCTGCCCCGAATAACTGCTGCATACGTTGTTTAATCTGCTCATTGACCGGATTCATTTGGGGTAATCCCAGTGTCGCAATAAAAGCGCCAATCAAGCGCGC
>NZ_JBEONP010000150.1:0-1239 GCF_040544435.1 Undibacterium sp. GrIS 1.2 | reverse complement strand
GAGATCTTTGCACGATAAAAAGCCAAGCAGAGTGTTTACCTCAAATGAGACAATAGCAACAGGATAAATTTAAAGAGTGGCAATCATGGCGTGGAAAAATATCAAACAACGCAGTCTGGGTGATGCCTTAATCGTGGAGCATAAAGCGGTCACCGAACTCGATGATGTGCATGCCCTGATCAACTGGTTGCCGCTGGAAGCGCAATTGAATGGCATCCACAGCAAAGCCAGAGGCGAGAAAGCCTGGCCGCCATTGATGATGTTCAAAGCGCTGCTATTGCAGTCGTGGTACACGCTCTCTGATCCGCAACTAGAAAAGCAACTGGCGCGGGATTTATTGTTTCGTCGATTTGTCGGCTTGGATATTAGCGAGAATGTACCGGACCACAGCACGCTGTGGCGCTTTCGCCAAAAACTGATTGGAGGTCTATGGGAAGCGCTGCTCAAAGAGATCAACGATCAACTCACCAGCCGGCAGCTCTATATCAAGGCAGGAGAAATCAGCATTGTCGACGCCAGCGTCATCCAGGCCAAACAGAACCGGCCGAACAAAGGTGTGAATGGCAGGAACACGCAAGATAGCGAAGCGGCCTATAACGTCAAGGCCAGCTCAGAGGGCAAACAAAAAACCACCTACGGCTATAAAGCGCATATCGCGGTGGAAGAAGATGGCTTTATCAAAGCCAGTGCATTCACCGCCGGTAACGTCCATGATTCTCAATGTTTAGCACCCTTACTCTTAGGGACAGAATCGGCGGTGTATGCAGACAGTGCCTACAAGAGCGCCAAGCATGATGCCTTACTGGCAGAAACCAGAACGAAGAACTGCATTTTAGAAAGAGCCTACCGCAACACGCCATTGACCGATCAACAAAAGAAACGCAACCGGCAACACTCGGGGATACGCAGCATTGTTGAGCGTGTGTTTGGCGTACTCAAACTGCACTACGGAATGGGGCAAGCCAGATACCTCGGTTTGGCACGTAATTACACGCGATTTGGGCTAATGTGCATCGCCTACAATCTCAAACGCGGGGTGGCGATTCAACGCGATTTACAGAGCGGTCAGGAGAGTTGCGCCTAAAAAACGGCAATGAGGGCAAATCGCCCTCACTTTGATGGGAAAACAGTAAAAAAATGATTGCTGAAGACAAAATCACTAAAAAAGCATCATTTTATTTTTTAAAAATTCAACCTTTGCTGAAACGGCTCTGATTAAGGCTGTCATGCAAAGGTCTC
>NZ_JBEONP010000149.1:0-1314 GCF_040544435.1 Undibacterium sp. GrIS 1.2 | reverse complement strand
TGAGTCAAGTGCCTGAATAAACTGCTCAATGGTAGTCGCTTGCCATTCCCTAAGATAGAACATTTCTGTTTTCAGCCGCCCGAAGAATCCTTCGCATGCCGCATTATCAGGCGAGCACGCTTTGCGCGACATCGAACGAATCAACTTTGCATCACTGATCCTCGATAGCCACCCAGGCCAGCGATAATGAGCCCCACGATCAGAGTGAACGATGGGCCGGTCGTTGCTATTGACCACCGTCTCGATGGCGGCATCCAACATCGTGTTGACAAGCTTTGCGTCTGGACTCATGCCGATTGACCAACTGATGACCATGCCATCGAAGCAATCAATCATCGGCGATAGATATACCTTGCCGGCCGGGATATGAAATTCCGTGATGTCGGTGAGCCACTTCTCATTGGGGACTGCGGCACGGAAATCGCGATTGATTACATTCTCTGGTGCAGGGCAGATTTCGCCTAGGTAGGAACTATAACGGCGTCGCTTGACCTTGGCGACGATCAAGCGTTCTTGCTTCATCAAACGCTGCACGACCTTTTCCGAGAGGAAGACCTGCTGCTTGCCCAGTGATGCCTGTATCCGACGATAGCCGTAGCAACGGTGATTGAGTTCAAAGATCTCAGTGATGGTGCTACGCACACCACCATATTTGTCAGCAAGCTGCAATCGGGCCCGATGATAAAAGTAGGAGCTGCGTGCCAGACCCAGCTTAGTAAGAAGTTCTGGCAGTGCATAAGTCTCTCTCAGGGCATCAACTAACATCGTCTTCTCCTGATTGCGCAGAAGGTGCAGGTCGATGCCCTGGCTTTTTTTATTATTTCGTTGGCCTTCTTTAAGAGATCATGTTCTAGCTGCAGATGTCGGATGTCAGATGTCGCGTCGAAGCGATTCGATTTGTCGCTCCAGTTCCGCACGTTCAGGTTCTGGCGGTGAGTCTTTATAGCATTTCATGGATGCTAGGGCCTCACGGCTAAGTAGTTGATTTGTCCATTTATATAGCGTCGTCCTGTCTACGTCCAGCTTTTGTGCAACTACTTGCGCGCTTTCTTGTCGTGTGCAAAGTTCAATGACCGCTGCCTGCTTGAACTCTTGGGGATGTAATAGTCCCGAGACTTTGCCAACAATCCGCTTCTCTGTTTCGGGGTGCAGTTCATTGATCCAGTCGCTCAGTGTCTTTCGCCCGGGATAACCCAATGCCTTGACCGTGGCAGCAATGCAGCGACCGTGATTAAAGTAATGTTCAACAACCTCTTTCTTCTGCTGCTCAGAATACGTCGGTTTCCTGCGCGCATAGCTTTCCGGCAAATCACA
>NZ_JBEONP010000148.1:0-1318 GCF_040544435.1 Undibacterium sp. GrIS 1.2 | reverse complement strand
CCTACGCCAGTTATTGATCAGCCATTCCGGTTTCAGGGGCAGCAGTTTGATGAAGAGACTGGGCTGCATTACAATCGGTTTCGATATTATGATCCGGCGGTGGGGCGGTTTGTTTCTGAAGATCCTATTGGTTTAATGGGGGGTAATAATCTTTTTTCTTATGGACAGAACTCTATTGAATGGATTGATCCATTGGGATTGGCTGGGCGACGAGTTCTTACTGGAAATGACAAATCAGGTCGACCTTTAAGTAGCGATAAATATAGTGTTTGGACTCAAACAACTATTCCATGCAATCTTTTGAGCGGAACACGAGGTGATCATTTTAAAGATGCCAACCAGCAACTTCATCAAATGATTTTAGAAAGCCCAGAATTTGGAAATAGTCTTGGAAAAGATGTTGTTGCGCACGTGAAGCCTGGGGCTAGGGGCGCATATAGTGATAAGAGCCCTCCTGGGTTATCGTGGCATCATAATAACGATGATCCAACAAAAATGGAGCTAGTACCGCGTGCTCAGCATCAAGCGCCAGGCGAAGTGCAAAAATCCTTACATCCTGATCAAGGTGGCGGATTTAAGAAACTTAATTGTTCTTAATTTAGGAGAAGCAAATGAATCACACAATTTCAATTAAAGACATTCTTACCAATCCAGAAAATTTTGACGGTTGGTTATATTTGCCAACAGGAGATCTTGCATTAGGCACAAATTGCTTTGTTTTGAAGCAGAATTTGGATGCCGATCCTGATTGGAATGAACAACTAAAACATCAATTAATTGTTCAAGGTTGGAAACCAATAATTCCAAATGAAGAGGTTGAAGACGTAATTGAAAACACAAAAGCTCAAATCGATAATCCCACATTAGAACAATTATTTAAAGCATTTGTATTTTATTGTGAAAATGATGCATTTATGGAGTGGGATAATGAGTAATGCATTTCTGTGAGGCGCTTAGTGATGGCACTGTGAGAAATACACTCAAATTGTCACCGCTCTTCCTTTTTCGTTAAGCAACAAATAGCGCAATTTAGATTTTAATCAACGAACTAGGCCAACACGCAATTCCCATGAGGCTTGAACGCTAGACCGGCTCAAGACCGTAAGCCGTATTGCAATACGCAGCATGGAATCGTTGAGAAATTCTTAGTTGTTAAAAAACGGCAGTGTATTTGAAACCCTGTTTCTTCCGCCGACCAACTTACCGACGAAACCGGCTTCGACGGCCGCTATCAACGCTATTGCTATAACGCTGCGGGAGAACTCACGCATCTGATCGAGGCTGGTGGTAGCCAATTCGGTCCAGGCAAAGTCACCCG
>NZ_JBEONP010000147.1:0-1394 GCF_040544435.1 Undibacterium sp. GrIS 1.2 | reverse complement strand
ACTGTTGCGATTGGTTTTCTTGTTTGAAGCGGCACATGTGACATGAATTTGTGCCGGATTATCGTTTTATGGCGTGTCAATCCCTATGTGACCATCACTGCCCCTATGAACGTTGGGAAACGTTGTTTTTTTCGACTCTTTAAAAGCAAAGCTGTTACGTAAATAAACGCATCAACTGATCTGCGGTCAATACCAATAAACCAAACATCAAATGCGACATCACTTTTTCGCTACCACGCACCCGTACTGTCGTGCCACCAAATTCGTCTTTCAGCCTGCCATTGGTACGTTCAGCTTGCGTGCGTTCTTTATAACGCTGTTGTTCATGCGGGGCGAACGGTTTCTTCTCCCCGCCGCGTGCGTTGTGATCAATTAATGGCACGTGGCCAAGACTTTTGCTGTGTGCCCTTAACTCTTCACTGCAATACGCTGCATCCATCAAATCGTACAAATTCGTTACTCGTGCGGCCGTCATCGTTGCTAACGGCACCGCCGTTTGACTATCGTGCACCGAGGCGCTGGTCAATAGCGCACTGATGGCAACGCCGCAGTCAGCGGTGTCGATATGCAGCTTGTAGCCGTTCCAACTCACTTTATAACCTTGCGCATTGCATTTAGTGCCGCGGTCACACTCTTTGGGTAAAGCATTGACGATGCTCGGTAAAGTTTGCGTCAACTGCCAGCCTATCTTGGTCACTTTCTCTTCCTTTGGCGGCCTTATCTCGCCTTTCTTTGGCCGTCCACGGCGCTGCTTTTGGGCCTTTTCTACGGAAACAACTTTCATGTGTTTCTTCGGCTTCTCGCGCGCCGCAATCGCCGTGCCGTCACGGCTGATGTGTCCAATGAGGCTGTCGCCTAAATAACTCTTGATCAGCGCTTCGTGCACTTTCTCCGCTAATTTGGCTTGGGCAAATTCGCCAAAGGCGCGCGAAAAAGTGGCTTCATTCGGAACTTCTTTCCACATCTCAAAGCCGCACAGCCGTTTTAAACTGCGATCCATCGTCAATCGTTCTATTAAGGCCGCTGTTGTATTGAGCCCCAACACAGCTTTGGCGATGAAGGCGCTGGCCAATGCACCACGGTCATGCGGTTTGCGTCCTATCCCTTGCCATTGGTCCGACACAAATTCTTCGATGCGCACCCAGTCTAGTACATGAATCAATTTTTCCAGCTTCGGCGTCAGTGACCCGCATTGCTGTTTTATCTCCGGTAGCAAATCGTGTTGCAGTAAATTCCAGCGTTGCATTATCAGCAGGCGTTGTGTAGGATTCATAGCGGAGCGCAGATGGTTGTTTAGTCACTTTCATCTTGCCAGAAATGGCCGCTCCTTTCTCATCTATTTTGCGCTTCTCGCAATAAAATTACTCTCCGGTGTTTCGTTTTGCAAGAACCTC
>NZ_JBEONP010000146.1:0-1622 GCF_040544435.1 Undibacterium sp. GrIS 1.2 | reverse complement strand
GCCTTGGATTTGGCCTATGAGTCCGTCTAGCTGACTATTGCTGTCTTTGAAGTTGATGTAGTCATCTAAGGCATTGAGATTGAGCTGGCCTGCTTCGAGTTTGCTTTTAGCTTCTTTTAGTCGCGTAAGTTTCTCACTGGTATGCTGGCCTGTTGCTACTGGATTGGAAGGTTTGGACGCGGGTGTTGCGCTTGCGCTAACGCTCTTTTGTTCTGTGACCAGTTTGCCTTTGGCACCGCCATTGCCATTGGCATCGCAATTGATCATGCAATTGCTGTCGTGTCTGGCGATGGGGATGTTGTTGACCTTGACGTTGTTGTGTCCGTCCAAGATTTTGACATGCCCGCCACCTTGCGAAGTGCCGGATGCGATGTGCTTACCGGCATCGGCTTGCACACCCTTGATCATGTCGCCCTTGCGATACACGGGAGTGCTTTGAGCTTTGACGTTGGGTGAGGCTTGATGCTGATTGTCTAGCGTGGCAAAACTGTCGAAGGCGATGATGTCTTTGCCGACTTTACACAGATCAGGCTCAGTGCAAATGGCGTTCCAGCCTTTGGCGTGGGCGACGTGACGAGTTTTGCCGGGCGCTGTTTTTTTGTTGGCGCTGGCCTGCTTGTCTTTTTCTGCGTTGAGTTTTTCAAGGTCGGCGATATTCTTTTCTAATTCCTTGATGCGTTTTTGATCTTCGGATAATTGCAAACCCTGTGCGATCTTACTGTCGCTGAGATTACCCAGCGCAGAATTGCCTTTGGGATCAGACCCTTTCGGGTCCGAAAGTTTGAGTACTGCGCCGCTCATGATCGGCTCTTGCCGGTGTCAGTGCTGCTGCCAATCGTCTCACCGGTGATCTTGGCCTTAGTGACCGCCAGAGAAATCTCTGTCACAGGATCGTCGCGCTTAAAGTGGCTGCGCCAGACCAGTACGACTTGTCTGGTATCGAGATCAAAGCGCACCGTATCAAGTAGCGGCAGGCTGACGCTGCGTGCGCCGCTAGTGTGTTGGATGGCGACGACGATGTTCCAGCCGGGTAATTGCATATCTCCTCTTTCGGCTAATAGACCAATTAAGCTCACGCTTTCATCGCCACGCAAATGCGGGATGGCGACCATCTCGGGTGCCGCACTTTGGTAGTAGCGCGTATCGAAATCGAGCGGCAACAAAGGTGCGCGGCTGTTGCGCCATGCTTCATCGTATTTGCCTTGAAAGCCGACGCGTGGCGACCACCAACGTGCCAGCGGGCTTAACCCTTCTGGGGCACAATTTTGATATGGCTGCGTGATCGGTATAGCAACCGCTTCGATCTGCGGCGCTGGCAGTAACTTTTGTGCCGAAATCCAATTATCGATATAGCGCCGGGCTGGTTTAGCGAGATGCTTGAGTGCGCCGCTATCGGGTAACCAGCCGCAACCTGCGGGGTTAGCGGGATGCTTGACCGTATCCGGCTCTTGATCTGCGGATAGTTCAGCGGGGATATTGATACAGCCGCCGTAAGCCAGACGATAGTCGAGCGCGACACGCCGCACCGGCGTAGGAGTATCCCGGCTCCAGCCCAGCAGGTTTTTGCGAAATTGCCGTGGCCCATACAGATGCAGCATTTTCTTTTGCTTTCCCACGCGTAT
>NZ_JBEONP010000145.1:0-1661 GCF_040544435.1 Undibacterium sp. GrIS 1.2 | reverse complement strand
TTCTACCGAGAACGGCTATCCATTAGCGAAATTCAGCGACGAACCAGCCTGTCGCGCAATACCATCAAGAAGTGGCTTAAAGAAGCCGAAGGGACTGAGCCGAAGTATGCCCGGCCTCCGACTGTCAGTAAAATAGCTCCCTTTGCATCCCTCATTCAGTTAGCACTACAAACCGACAGCCATCGACCTAAAAAAGAACGTCGTACTGCGCTTATGCTATTTAAGGAACTCCAGCAAGCAGGGTTCACCGGTAGCTACTCGGGTGTCAACCGTTACATTTATGCCTGGCGTGACCAAGCTGCCAAAGTCACTGGTAAATCTGCCTTCGTTCCACTGAAGTTTCAACTCGGCGAAGCATTCCAGTTTGACTGGAGTGAGGAGCTGCTTGTCATTGGTGGCATTCATCGCAAAATCCTTGTAGCACACACTAAGCTGTGCGCCAGCCGTGCCTTTTGGCTGGTGGCTTATCCGACGCAAAGCCACGAAATGCTCTTCGATGCCCATACTCGCGCCTTTACTGCCATGGGTGGAATTGCACGGCGCGGTATCTATGACAACATGAAGACCGCTGTCGATAAAGTCATGAAAGGCAAAGGTCGTATCGTCAATGCACGCTTCTTTGCAATGACAGCCCATTACTTGTTTGACCCCGACTTCTGCAATGTGGCGTCTGGCTGGGAGAAAGGTATTGTTGAGAAGAACGTCCAGGATAGTCGCCGTCGTATCTGGAACGACGCCAGACAGGAACGCTTCGGCAGCTTTGCGGAACTCAATGCATGGCTGGCTGTACGCTGCAAGTTACTCTGGAGTGAATGCCGCCATCCGGATTACCCTGAGTTGACCGTCGCCGACGTGCTGGAACATGAGCAAGCCCAACTCATGCCGATGCCAACACCCTTTGATGGCTATGTCGAACTCGTAGCACGGGTTTCTTCTACTTGCTTAGTTCATGTCCACCGTAATCGTTATTCAGTACCGTGCTATTTGGCCAATCACATGGTCAGTGTTCATCTGTATTCAGAACAGATTGCCGTCTACGCTGAGAATGAGAGGGTTGCATGTCATCTACGACTATTTGGACGTGATCAGACCAGCTATGACTGGCAGCATTACATCCTTCTGGCAGAAAGAAAGCCCGGTGTCTTACGAAACGGTGCACCCTTTGCATTGATGCCGGCGCCTTTAATCAAATTGCAAACCACCTTGCTACGCCGTGCCGGTGGTGATCGCGTCATGGCTCAAGTGTTAGCGGCTATCCCGCACCATGGCCTTGATACCGTCATTGTGGCAGTAGAACTAGTGCTGGAGTCCGGTGCAACCAGTGTTGAACACATCACTAACGTATTGGTGCGATTAAGTCAGGGCGATCGTCCTGACCCCGTCGCCACAAGCTTGCAATTAATCGAAGAGCCGGTAGCCGATGCAAGTCGCTACGACAGCTTACATCAGGAGAATCAGCATGTTTAACATCATCAGTGAACTTAAATCACTCAAGTTATATGGAATGGCAACTGCCTATACCGATTTAACAGCACAGAGTACCGCGTCCGTGAGTACATCGGAATGGCTCATTCAACACTTGTTAGAAGCGGAATCGACGGATCGAGCGATGCGTTCGATCCGTTATCAGTTGCACGTTGCCAAATTTCCGATTCATCGCC
>NZ_JBEONP010000144.1:0-1722 GCF_040544435.1 Undibacterium sp. GrIS 1.2 | reverse complement strand
CATGGCTGACTGCCAAATCTCAGTTGAAGCCGTCCACGACATACAACATGGCGCTTCATGGATCGATTAACGGCAATGAGTTTGGATGTGCAAACGATAAAATTATCTTTGGCAAAGCACTCGGATGTTTCTGGAGTTTTACGACAGCACCAGGATTAATCCCCAGTTTTTAACTAGATCCAACGAATAAAAAGTCGAGCATTTGCTCGGTTTTTTATTTTGCGAAAGAGAGATACCAACTACACATATTGATCCTAGAAAAGTGAAATTGTGCTTAGGGAGCTAGGTCTTCATTTACTGCATAACTTTTCCAACGCGTTGGAAAAGTTCAAAAAGCGCTCAAGAAGTGTTTTGGTATCAAAAGTATGCTTCTATATGATCTACTACTCGGTATGTATTGAAATACTGTTTTCACGAACGAACAGTCATAACGTGCTGTGACGAGTCGTTCGGATTTTGAGGTGGCGGGCTCTTCGCGGGGTGATTCCCGCACAATAAGCAGAAATAATCTTTTAGCTTTGTTCATGCAGAAGTAAAGAGAGGACGTTCATACAAAAATTGTCTGTCCACCTTTGAGATGATTTCTTTGGAGAGACAGTCTCAGGTAATCAATCTTTTTTTATTCAATAATTTGTTAGTGATCAGATATTTTTCTGTTGATTTACGTTTTCGTAATCCAAGTAATTCACCAGTTAGCTCGATAGACCCGTCAGGAGACTCTAGTTCTCTTACTGCAAACGAATTTCTGAGTGTACGCGGGCCTTTACGTTTTACTTCGATCCCAGCCTTTTTGTAAGTCGCTTTTGTCAAAAGATAGATTGTCGATTTATCTAATTTTTTTCCATCGAGGTTGGCAGGAAATAAAAGTTTCCCTGGTATTTTCTTTGCATTGCGTTCCTCAACCCATGCCATCACATCTGCAACAGCGAACGGCCTTAGTTGTGTTTGGTGATTCCGACTTGTACCGTTCACTGACCAAGGTGTTATTTCAACTGGAATAGAGCCGGTAGAGTCTCTAGCACCTACTCGATCAGTGTTGAGCCCAACCAACTCCGATACCTTTAATCCCGCTCCCAGTAACATGGCCAGTATCGCCCTATCTCGCCGACGTTTCCATTCCGGCCCATCGTCAACGGTCGGGTCGTAAGGTGCGACTTCCGGTAAGTGTTCCATATACAAATGCTGTTGGTCATCTGTGAGTATCACTTTAGGTAGGTCCCGCCCCTGTGCTTTGGTTTGGTAAATATCAAAGGCTGCATGCTTAGCTGGATTGGGAGTGATGCCGACATGTGCAAATACTCGTTCTAATAAGCGTAAATATCGCACACGTATTGAACTATTAAAGGCTTTGCGCGACGTATCCTTACCTGGCTTCGGTATCTCTAAAAAATCTTTAATGTGGTCATGGTTCACACTGTGCAAGATAACGCCCTGCGAATCAATGAAATCCATAAATCGGTGGAACATGTGAATGTAAATTTCAGCAGAACTATCCAATATTGGACGGAGTTTTTTATTTTCATTCTCGTTTGTTTTAGCGATTTGTCGACGCCCCAACAGCAAGTAATCTTCCGTTTTCACAAAAGCGGAAAAAGCTTCTCTCGGACTGTGTTTCCAGCCATTTTCATCATCAAATAAAGATTTATTCATTTTATTCAATTAACGGTCATATTTAAAATTAAAAGTAAATAAAAACAACATCTTGGCTACAAGTCCAAAGAA
>NZ_JBEONP010000143.1:0-1793 GCF_040544435.1 Undibacterium sp. GrIS 1.2 | reverse complement strand
TCCTTTAATAGAACTACCTCCAATCGGTGGATTATCGGGATGATGGATACGCTCCCAAGTTGTACCGTCGAAGCGGGCGATGTCTTTGGAGCCGATAGACCACAGTACGCCATCTGCCGCGTCGATCACGTTGGCATCTTGTAATTCCGGCACCAATCCGGTGCGAACTTCTTTAATCGCAGTGCCATCATAAACATACAAACCAAGATTACTGGCAAGGTATATCCTGTCGTTGAACTTAGTCAGCGAATAAAATAGTTGGTTGTCGTCGATGCTGCTCAGATCTTTGAAACCATTGATCCAATTACCAAACAACAACGTACCATTAGTACCGCATATCCAGATTTTTTTATTGTCGTCAACATGGATCGCAGTCAGACGTTCTGTCGTTGGCAAGATAAGGGTAGACCATTGCTTTCCATCCCAGTGGTATAGCCTCCCCTCCAAACCGTATGCCCCTGGAATGCCGCCACAAATATAAATGTCATCTTCAGTTGCGCCATTGATATCTGCCAGCAGTAGCCGATCTTCGACCGTGGGCAATTGCAATATGCCATCATCCATATGCTCCCAATGGTTTGCCCCGAGTCGTTTATACACTTGCCCAGCACCACCCACCGCATATAGATGATCGCCTATCTGACGTAGCCTACGCATATAGCCCCAGCCTTTTGCATCGGTAGAATAAACTCCAGCGCCAGGAATTTTTTCAACTATTGGATTTCGTGAAGAACAAATAAACTCAATGCTCCCTTCATTAGATAATGCCAATAATTGCCATTCTGTGTCATCATTTTCAACGAAAATTTCTAGTCCAGCATTCCACCAATCAACATCATGCTTTGACCATAAATGATTCGCTTGAAAATCAAGAATGCATAACCGCGTATGTTGTGAATACGCGGGCATAGAATCGAGCGAACCAGATATGTATATACTATCTTTATCTAGCGCTTTTGCATTTGTGAATTCTAAATCGGCACTCATTTTTTCTTTCCTTTTCTTATACGGGTATCACGACTGGATTCGTGTGCTCCACCATCTTCTAATGTTGCCCTTGCCTCGCCCTTCGGCAAAGCCTGCGTAGTTCGCCCGTATTTATTTTTATCGACGCCCTTGAAAGCCTCATCCACTTTTCGCTTAATTTCATCTTTGCAATGAGGTTTAACTTTAGCAACCTCATCCGTGGAAATATCAAGTATCTCACCCATGGTCGCTAAGCCGTTCGGGCCGTTATCTGCGCGTAGACCCGCTGCCGCTATTTTTGGATCTGTACCTTCATGCGCCTGATTATGCTCACTACCATTTGTCTTACTGCCTCCACTTAAACAAATACTTGGTCCGTCATCTAAGGACGGCATACCTGGAATACGTGCCTGCGTATTTTTACGATTACCATACCGCAAAGCATAGTCCGGTACTATGTGATGGGCTTGCTGTCCCTTTGGACATTTTTGATCTTTGTAAGGTTTAATTCCACAATCATTATCGCCGCCACTTCCAACAACCTTGACCCCATCACCTGGAGGCGACGCATCATTCTTTTTGTCACTTTTCTTGGCCTCTTTCTTCGCGTCTTTCTTCCCTTCCGCTAGCTCACTTTTGACCGCATTCTTCTCTGCATTGAGTTCTGCTTTCGCTGCACTGGTCTCGGCTTTGACGGCGTTGATTTCTCCTTTTAATCCTGGAATCAATTTCGTGATTTTATCGATCTTGCTCATCACCATGCGTTGTGCATAGGCGCTTGCTAGCGCGACCATGTTGGGTAACTTGCCGCTGGTGGCAAATTCTGC
>NZ_JBEONP010000142.1:0-1813 GCF_040544435.1 Undibacterium sp. GrIS 1.2 | reverse complement strand
TTGATTCTTGACATACTTTGCTCTCCAAAATGATCCAGTCTGGACAGTGCATGAAATTATTTGCTGTTCATAGATGGTAGCGTTGGACGCTTACGATATTTCCAAACACCTTTGACCTTAATATAGGTTTCATCCATACGCCAGCTTGTGCCAACTTGTCGCTTATGTTGGCGAAATACTTTCTCCAACATGGGCAGGAACCGGATCGACCACCGGTTGATGGATGAATGATCGACAAAGACACCTCGCTCTTCCATCATTTCCTCAATATGCCGATAGCTCAACGGGTACGCTGCATACCAACGGATACAAACTAAAATCACTTCTAATGGAAAGCGCAGTCGCTTCGTCGTTAGCATCTTTACCCCCGCATTTTGAAAACGCAAAACTCTACACTAATGCTATGGTCGCTTACGTTAATGCGACAAAACCCTATTACAACGTCCGGCAATATCGCGATCGACGAAAATTGGGTAAAACGATTCTCGAAGGCTACGAAAATTGGCTTTTCCATGCGACATTTGTTAGTTTTGCACTCAATCAGCCGCATGTTTATTAAGATAAAGGCTTGCAATTATTAAGTACTTGCGCGTAAAGTGACAGTTTGGATGATTGCGAAAGACGGAGGAAGCTATGCATGCTGAAACGATAGACCATACGACCTTAACTAAACTGGCGGAAGCCGGTGCCGTACATAGTGCGCATGTGGTCGGACAAGAAGGTGGTTGGGGCATCCTCATCAAATATGGCAGGACCGAGCGTGCCTTGGCCGCTCAGCGCAGCCATCAGATCCGTATATTCCGCAAACTTGAAACCCTGGTCAATTATCTGAAAGATGTTGGCATCGCCCATTTTGACGTAGATGCTGCCAAGTATGAAACTTGCAGCCTGCCGTCCAGAACAAGGCCGGATCAGTCTGCAAAATTGAAGAATGCGCACAAGGCGGCTGAATATGACGAATTTTTCCGCCAGCGAGTGCAAAGTGCGATGGATGACACCCGCCCCCAGTTATCGACCGCAGATGCAAGACAGCGCATAGACGCCGCCCGCGCTATGCTGACTAGGGGCGAGGCGAAATCTTGAGGGTTGTTTGGAACCAGCAGGCGATTGACGATCGGATCGAGATCATGGCGCGGCGATCGGATTACGTCAGTATCGAGTCGGCCTTCCAGCATGACGACCAGATTGAGGCCAAAGGGGAAGCGCTGACTGGCATTGTGACATATAAGCGAGGGCGAATTAAGGGAACACGCGAGTATGTATTTTCGGATCAATACATCATGGTCTACGGAATCAATGCAGATGTAATTGAGATATTGAGCGTTGTTCCCACTGCGATAAATTGGACAAACAGTTCAAAGAAGATTAAGACGCTGCTATAAACTCTCGCCGCCAATTTGAATGTCAAATCGCCAAGGCAGCTCAACAGGAAATGACGACTGACTTGAGCAGTTATCTTGACGGGATAAAGCAATCGGTGTTAAACAGCGCAGAGAATTTTCCACTTCAATTGAAATTCAGCGTCCAGGAAATTATCGCCGATCCAATGGCCGTAAGGGCTTCTGTGAAGCTTTTTGTAAACGCCCCGCGCTGACAACTAGAAAATTTACGACGCTGTTTGACACTTCAAGACATCAAGACGTCATAAGAAAACTATAATGATAAGCGGCTTAAAAGTAACGAATTTACACCTACAGTCTAAACTTTAATTTAGATTCAATTGAGGTTCTTGCAAAACGAAACACCGGAGAGTAATTTTATTGCGAGAAGCGCAAAATAGATGAGAAAGGAGCGGCCATTTCTGGCAAGATGA
>NZ_JBEONP010000141.1:0-1872 GCF_040544435.1 Undibacterium sp. GrIS 1.2 | reverse complement strand
GGCTATCGAACGCCGTTTGAGGTTTTTTATAATTTGGATATACTCCCACTAAAACTTACCTCCCGTTGCTCTTCGTAGCTGAATCCGCCTACCTTATTGTCCAAATAATCATTGGACGATTAAAAATACACTCCCCTAGTATATTATTGGCTTCTAAGTGCGCTGAAGCTGTTTTTCAAGTGCGATGACGAGGTGCAGAAGCTACATTGTCTGCAATTCAGACCCATTACCAGAGCATCGATACGTGCTTGTGACGCGCTTCAGTACCAAACAAAAAATCAGGCTAATACCTTTCTCAGCCAGCTACTGATATCGTCAATTTCTTCTTGGCAGACCGAGTGTTGCATCATGTACTCATGCCATTCCACTGGGTAGCCTAAGGATTTTAAAAGATCGCGCGATTGTTCTGCTCTGGCGATGGCGATTACCTGATCAGCACGACCATGCGCCAGATAGATAGGCGTATGTTGATTCGATGCATGACGTTCGTTGGCGACCAGATCGCGCAATGGCACATAACCAGATAGACACATCAGACCCGCCAATTTTTCGGTATGGCGCAATCCAGTTTGCAGCGCCATGGCGCAGCCTTGGGAGAAGCCCGCGAGGATAATGCGGCTAGCCGGGATGCCACGGGCATTCTCACGGGCGATCAACTGCTCTATCAATATTTGTGAGCTGCGCAGACCTTTTTCATCCTCACGTCTGGCGATGTCGGTGCCCAAAATATCGTACCAAGCGCGCATTGCATGCCCCCCGTTAATCGTGACTGGCATCACAGGTGCATTCGGGAACACAAAGCGGATTGCTGGGCAGCCTTTTAGATTCAATTCTTTCACAATCGGAACGAAGTCATTTGCGTCCGCGCCAAGGCCATGCATCCAGATGATGGCGACGGTCGGATTGGGGGCGCTTTCGAGTTCTACGGTGTCAAGTAATGTGCTCATATTGGACTTTGAGGTTGGTGTGGTTTTTGAAGGCAATGGCAAAGGTTTTGTTGCGCTGGTTTGACTAAAACTACTGCGGCATACCATCGATACTATAGAGATTACACCACCTAAGGTCGCACCAAAAAGCCAGCGTCTTTTTAAAGAAGTTAGCTTTTTTGATCGGATCATTTTAGGGATGTCGAAAGTGAGAGTGTAGCGAGCTATGCTTTGCTACGAATAGCCGATTTTGGCCGAAACACTTTACAAATTGCATCGTGCGTTTCGATATACGGACCACCAATTAAATCTATGCAATAGGGGATCGCAGCAAAAATACCAGAGACGAGTTGCTTGCCGTCGGCATCTTTCAAGCCTTCTAGCGTTTCTTTGATCGACTTAGGCTGTCCAGGCAAATTCAGAATCAGCGCGGCATGCTCTGCCGTCTCTCGTATGACTGCAACTTGACGCGATAAGATTGCTGTCGGCACAAATTGCAGACTGATTTGCCGCATTTGCTCACCAAAACCTGGCATTTCTTTTGTGGCGACGGCCAAAGTGGCTTCTGGAGTGACATCGCGTCGTGAGGGACCAGTTCCACCTGTAGTAATGACCAGATGGCATTGCTCCTGATCGACCAGCTCAATCAAGGCCCGCTCAATGGCAGCACGTTCATCTGGGATTAAGCGAGTTTCCATACTCCATGAGCTGCTAAGCGCGCTACCAAACCAGTCTTGCAAAGCAGGTAAACCCTGATCTTGATAAATACCAGCAGAAGCGCGGTCAGAAATAGAAACCAGACCAATTTTTAAATGGTCTGGTTTTTTATCTTTTACTTCAGTATTTTCTACTTGAGATCTTTGCACGATAAAAAGCCAAGCAGAGTGTTTACCTCAAATGAGACAATAGCAACAGGATAAATTTAAAGAGTGGCAATCATGGCGTG
>NZ_JBEONP010000140.1:0-1903 GCF_040544435.1 Undibacterium sp. GrIS 1.2 | reverse complement strand
CCTCGGCTATCGAACGCCGTTTGAGGTTTTTTATAATTTGGATATACTCCCACTAAAACTTACCTCCCGTTGCTCTTCGTAGCTGAATCCGCCAGGCTTATTGTCCATGTTTCTTATGGATTATTAAAATATACCTGTAGGGAGTATATAATTAGAAGCATTGAATTTTTACATTCTAATGAACAAAATTTCTCGTTATTTAGCAAAAGATCCGCTAAGTAAAGGAGTGACTAGTCTGTACATAACATCCGTGCGTAGTACGTATTTTGTGCCAGAAGTTACCGCAGAACCTTGATGATTCAGCCTGTGTGGGAAAACCAGAACTGAGCCAGCTCTTGGCTGAATACTTTCCCAAACAAAGTCGGTATGACCGCCTTCAAAGTCGTCGTTTAAATACATAATAAATGTCAGAAAACTCTCCTCGGTATCATTTCGGCGAAAAGTGCCATCCTTATGCTGCTTAAAAAACTGTTGGTCTTTATAACGATAAAAGCGAAACCGCTCGTTAAAACCAGGTAGCTGCCAATTATCGATCACGGCTGGCAACAAAGGCTGTGCTCGGTCATAGAGCTCTTTTGCCAACGCAGGATTGCCATACAAGATTCGATCATTGTTGCGCGCGTCTTTGAATATTTGCTCGCCCTCATCGGTCGTGATGACCGCTTCAGAATAACCTAACTGTTCGCTACTAGCGATGTAGCTGTCACATTCGGCTTTGCTTAAAAAGTGATGAATGACAAATACTCCAGCACCAAAATTCTTGATTTCCATTCGTTATATTCGCAATATCGGTTTTTACTTTTGCTTGAATAAGCACGTTTAAAATAAAGGACTCGTATTAGTTTTTAAAAAAATAAACCAAAGCTTACTTCTACTTTTTTAATAATTTTTCCAAAATCTCGCGGATAAATTCAGGCTTGTTATCAAGATCGGCACAACTGCGCGTATCCGCTTGGGGGTATACGCGCGCGCCAAAGGAAAAGTAGAAATTCTCAAAATCGTCAAACACAAGAATGATATTCCAAAACCTCACCAGTACACTCCCACGGCAGGGTGGACTTGCCAGCAGGACTACAGGTGGGCAGATAAGAATCCGCTCTCGTCATAAGCAAGTCGGTGATGATGCGACAGCACCAGATTACATCATCGTCTCACTGTAAAGTTAATCCGAAACGGAAAGTCCATCTGACATGGCACGCCGGCGCATTTGGCTGGCTTAAACTTAGTCAGCAGTAGCACTTTGGCAGCAAACTGTGTCATCGCGTCGCTAGGCGACTCAAACATGGACACATTGGCCACAGTGCCGTTGCTCTTTACTGTGGCGACGATAAACAACTCTCCATTATCAACAAGTTGGCTCTGCCCCTTGCGAATCGGATCAATGATGGCTTTGAGTCCGCCCAAAGGAAAAGGTGGTTCGTCACCGTCATTTATTTTTTCCCACCAAGAATTAAGTGCCTGACGATCAGCGGGTGACAATTGATCGTAAGGAAGATTGACAGGAACCCGGGCTCCTGAGACTTCAGTACGGCGAATATATGACCCCGTGACCGCCTGATCCTCTTTAATCGAATACTCCGACTTAGGTTCAGACTGTGCAGAGGCGAGAGATGAATAGGCAAGCAGAGTAGTGCAGAGAATTTTGGCAAGGCTAGATGGCATGACTGAAAAAATCTTATGTAAGGTTAAAAAGCACGCACGAAGAATTATAAATTGTAGCAAATTGATCAAGTTATTCCAGAAAAATCAGATGCTTCATTCATTTTTCAACACGATAAATGCATTACCGGTCTTTATATTTTTAGTATGAGAGGTTCTTGCAAAACGAAACACCGGAGAGTAATTTTATTGCGAGAAGCGCAAAATAGATGAGAAAGGAGCGGCCATTTCTGGCAAGATGAAA
>NZ_JBEONP010000139.1:0-1905 GCF_040544435.1 Undibacterium sp. GrIS 1.2 | reverse complement strand
GTCTCTTATCGCTACAGACCAGCCATTATTTATGTCTTTTAATTCAATACAAATATTCCCATCAGATTGAATGACGCTTTCTGCATAAACCTCTACGGAAAGCATTAAAGCACCTACAAGACAGATGCCTTTTAACATCAATATATTAAGCATATGTATTTTTAAATTCATGGCAAGATCGTTCCTTTAAATAGAGGATCGTCTTTTTTGAAGGGATCTCCTGCCTTGTGACCGGCACCATCATCCTTGTAACGAAGGAAATCTTTACGATCATCAGAACCCCTTATGGAATCATAACCGCCAAACTTTTTGTCTTTCAAGTTAAGTGTTTGTGGCGTCCCATTCAATCCCACAAACTGCAATTTCCATCCATCATCACCAAGCTGTTTGTTCAGCATATTGACCTTCTCGCTCGAGCTAGAGAATGCGTTCGTGTTACTGCTACTCTCTTTTGTCGCATTAAATTTCTTGAGTAAAGGCTCAAATTCTTCCCAGCTATGTGCGTTAGTCTTATTGCCCGACAGTGCAGTCATTCTATTAAACACCTGATGCTCCATCTCTAATGTTCGGGCTTCGTTATATTTCCAATTAGCACCACCAGTGTAGTCTCCGGTTTCTGGATCGTACTTACTAAAGTCTTCGTTATAGGTGTGATCCGGCGAGTGTAATTGCAAGGCATGTCCCCAGCCGCCATTGACTTGTATGGGTGTATTGTCGGCCTTGCGATGACCGTAAGTATCTTCGAAGGCATGCAGATATTCGCCGAACATGACGTCGCCTGCACAGTCACTACCCACTTCTCGCGCATTCTCGGCGGCGGACTTCAATAGCTGTAACTGTGCGTTGTCGTTCGTACCGTTGAGGTAGCGCGTGGCGGGATCTGAACTCACGTCGTCTCCCACACCTTGAGTGAAATGGTATTTAGATAGCCGATTCTGTTGCCCGGCATTGTCGAACAGGATGGTAGCAACGGTGCCGAGCAATGACGGTTTCGTTGGCTGTGTGTCAGGATTATCATCTACATATTGCGCACCAGTGGCAATGATGTAGGCGCGTTTAGCATCGACTCCGGCAGCACGCGCTAAGAAATACGTCATGTAGAAATGGATATCTTCTTCATACAAACCAAGCGGATCGATATTGATCAACGGATTGGAATTCACATAACTATACGGATTGATCCCACCCTCGATACCTATCGGGTCGGGTGTGCTGTACCTGCCCAGTTGCGGATCGTAATCGCGGTAATAGTTTTGATGTAAGCCGGTCTCGGCGTCATAGACTTGTCCTGGCAAACGCAAGTTCATTTCAAAGGCTTTGGTGTTGGTGTTGGTATTGGCACTACCATTACTTTGTCCGGTCTTCATCATCGCTGCATAGCGGATCGTTGCCATGCCAAACGGTGTGGTGTCGGCTTGCCAGACGATCTGTTGTGCTTCATCCGTGACCATTTGCGGTGTGCCTACATGGTCGGTGTGGATGGCGTAGATACTGGCTAGCGTGTCGCTGGCGTCTGGTTCAGTTGATTTGAGGAGGCCGCCCAAGCTGGCGATAGTTTTCCAGGTTTGATGCTTGGTACTGGTATTGGCGCTCATCTCTATCTTGGCGATTGGTTTGCCGTACAGATATACATAATGCGCCGTGATACGACCTTCGCTGTCGGTCTCTGCAGAGAGTCGTTGATCGCGGTAGAGGCTGTAGCTGGTGCTGCCGGTACTGCCGGTTTTGTCGGCTGCGTCGGCGTCCGTGTAGACCGTCTTAGCAATACGTTCGCCCTGGACGTTGTAGTCGTAGCTGGCCGGCGTCCAGCTAGCTTACACCGCGTACTTTCATGAAACAGTATCATTTCTATCTTTCTATTTTGGGATGCACAAATAGTCTAAAACGGCCATATTTTGGTTGTTG
>NZ_JBEONP010000138.1:0-1990 GCF_040544435.1 Undibacterium sp. GrIS 1.2 | reverse complement strand
GCTAAGTCTTCTAACCATGCACCAATATTGCGGCAATTCAGATGCTGACAAATAGTATCGGCGATTGATTGTGTGTCGGTGTTTGTGTCGATACCGTGATCAATGACCTCTGTCATGGTTTGCCTCCTTTAATAGAACTACCTCCAATCGGTGGATTATCGGGATGATGGATACGCTCCCAAGTTGTACCGTCGAAGCGGGCGATGTCTTTGGAGCCGAATGACCATAGTTCATCATCGCAAGCATCAAGGCAATAAGTTAGTAATTCTGGTTCTAGCTTTGTTTCAACTATTGAAATTCCTTGACCGCTATAAATATAAAGGTGATCTATAGTGGATAAATAGATATTTTCTTTAAATTTAACAAGCGACCAAAAAGTACGATTATCGTCAACGCTGCTTACATCTACGAATCCGTCTTGCATATTTCCTTTCAAGACCGTTCCGTTATACCCACATATCCAAACTTCATTATCTTTGTAACAACGAACCCACTGTAAATGTTCCTTGCAATTGACTAAGATTTTTTTCCACATCTCTCCGTTGAAATGGTAAATCGCTCCGCTATCTCCGACGACATACAAATCGGAGTCGTTAAAGCCGTCAACGCAGTTTAGGATCGGGCTATCCAGAAAAGCCGACGTCCCAAGCTCAACTGCCATTGGGACTAATACACCTAAATCAAAATGCACCCAGCCCGACGACTCTCTTTTATATATTTGGCCACTTTGACCACAAACAAACAGTGTCTTCCCAATTTCCCTTATGTGGGAAACATACCCGTGAATACCACTGCGAACACCGGCATCATTGATTTTTTCACGTAAAAACTCATTTGACTTTCCGATTAAGATATCACCCTCTTTTGATAGAACACATAGCGCATCTAGTTCTTTTGAGTAACAAACAGATACCGCATCCCATCCATTAATATCCTTCTTTCCCCAAGTATCGTTTTTATAAAGAAAAATTCTTGTGAATTGGTCTTCATAATTAAGTTGATCGAGCTTTGACGAGATAAGAACGTACCCAGCTTGCTTAATGCAGCCAGCATTGAAATACACTTCATTTAATAACTCATCCACATTGTCCATTTTAGTTTCCTCTTAAAATCCTGAAATATCTGCAACTTTGGAACCTTGTCCCATTTTTATCGAATCTAGATTTCTAATTTGCCCAAACGGATCTGCTCGAAGCGAGACTGATGGGTCGAGTCCTTTAGACTGATGGTAGCTTCTCAATTGTTTTTCCAAGTCTTGAGGATCGCATCCAACGACTTTTCCTACGACCATTGCACCAGTTTTTTCGAGTTGCCCCAACTTAGCAGTTCCTTGAGGACTCCCTAACTTACCTAAAGCTTCTTCTAATGGATCAAACAAGGCGTGAATTTTTCCATGCTCCGCAAGCTTACTAAGTACATCTTTAATGTTTAATTTACTCTTATTTTTTACAGGTGTACCGTCTGAACCAGTGCTCTTAGTAGCCCCCTCCACACAAATACAAAGTCCATCCGCATGTTTAATACCACCCGGGTAATAAGCCCCATTATCTCCAGGCTGTTTAAAGCAATGATCTGGAACTACATGGTGAGGCGTGCCGCTTGGACATCCTTCTTTGTAAGGGCGTAGTTTGCATCGTCCGCCATCTTTTGAACTTCCAACAACCTTGACCCCATCACCGGGAGGCGACGCATCATTCTTTTTGTCACTTTTCTTGGCCTCTTTCTTCGCGTCTTTCTTCCCTTCCGCTAGCTCACTCTTGACCGCATTCTTCTCTGCATTGAGTTCTGCTTTCGCTGCACTGGTCTCGGCTTTGACGGCGTTGATTTCTCCTTTTACGCCTGGAATCAATTTGGTGATTTTATCGATCTTGCTCATCACCATGCGTTGTGCATACGCGCTTGCTAGCGCGACCATGTTGGGTAACTTGCCGCTGGTGGCAAATTCTGCTGACGCATCTAGTCCGCTGGCGGTAGATTCTACAATGCCACC
>NZ_JBEONP010000137.1:0-2007 GCF_040544435.1 Undibacterium sp. GrIS 1.2 | reverse complement strand
TACCCGTACCGTGCTCGAGCCTTTGACTGGTTTGACTTCGCCTGTCACCGTGCCGCTTTTAACTCCTTTGGCGACACCAGGTTCATCTCCTTTGCCTTTGGGTTGTGTACTTTGATTGAGAACGTACGCGGGATTACCGTTAAATTTGACGCTGGCGACGACGCTGAGGCTGTTGCTTAAATCCTGAATCGTTGGATAGGGCAATGGCGGTGTCGCGCTGCCGACCGGAGTTTTATTGAACGAGGGGGCGGTGGAGATTGCCTTGAAAGTGGCATTCTTACGAGCGCCTATCGGATTAGACATAGGCTGTGTCCTCGCTGATTGCTAATACGGTGTCTTTTGCGACGCTGTCAACGGTTCGCATCTGTACCTTGATCGTATTGATCTCTTGAAGTAGACGATCTCGCTCCGCACAACTACACATGCGTGCCTCTGCAACGCGAATCGCTGCTGCATCATCTTTTATAAATACCGTGCGCCAGACCAAACTCAAGGTATGTGTATCTGGTTCGATGATGACAGTGTCAATCGATAGCGGGTGCTGGAGTAACTCACCGCTTTCCAGGCGCAGCAGAACAAAGCAGACATGCTTGGGGAGTGTCAAGCTTAAAACAGTATCACCTTTGTCATCACGGTGCGTACCGTGGGTACCGGGTGGGCAGAGATTCGTGAGCGTGATGATCTCGTTGCCTTGTAAGTAGTGCGTTTGCTGATCTGGCGGTGCGGCATTCCACACTGCAAAGTCAAAGTCTTTTGGCAACCAAGCGTCACTTTGGATAAAGTGATCATCTATCGTTCCTGTAAGTTTTATGCGGTCGGGATGCCCTTTGGCTCGGACACCTAAGCCAGCAAACAGACGTACGCCAACCTTGTCAGGGAGTTTTTTTCTGAGACAATGTAAAAATGGCCTTAGGTTTGTTGGATATTCGGGGTAATGAATTTGCGGCGCGGGTATTTTTGTGAGGCCGGTCGCTTCGATATACCAATTTTTTGTAAAACCACGACCAATAGGGTTGATATCAAATGCTGTGTGCGCAATCGTTCGCTGATCTACAGGTAACTCTGCATCGGGATGACTGCGTAATTGAGACGGCGTTAATTGATGTTTTTTATGAATAGATCGTGCCGCCTTGTCTGAGGCATTGATTTGGCATTGACCTCCAAACGTATATTCGGCACGCACAGGAACTGCAGTGATTACTTTCGCTTTGGTCAATCGCCAAGTGAGTGGTGAAATAACACCAAACGTACTCCAGTTTAGTAAGGTGGCTAACACACGTACCGGCCAGATAAGGCGTTTGAAATAGCGCTCACCAGTGACCACCAGTGTTTTATCGATCAGACTTGCACCTGGCATGATCGTATTTTTTGCATGCGCTAGTTGCTCACGCCATCGCTGCATTTGCTGATGTGTTGGTCCTTGCCAGGGATTGAATCCTTGTGGTGCCTCTGGCAGTGGCATCGGGGCATCGGGCTGCTTGACCGTCAGGCGCACTGTAAAACGTGTGCTCGGTTTACCTTGTGGCACGTATGCTGTGGCATTTACAATCACATCACATTTTGGCTTGTACTGACAAAAATCCGATTCCTGACGCACACTACTTTGGTTCATTTCACCGAAGAACGCATCGACCTCACATAACGGCGCTTGTTCATCCGCGTATTCCAGCGTGCCGGACGCGAAACTCAAGGTCTGTCGCAGGCCAATGACATGAAAGACTTGCTCGTGTTGATCAAGTCCTTCAAAGGCCTGCGCCGGAAAGGGGGTGTGGTTACGAAATTCCATCGTGGCTTGACTTAATTAATATCGACATCTTTGCCACTGATTTGTACCGGCCCTGTGGCTTCAAAATTAAATTGGCTGCCATTGATGATGATAGTGCCATCGGATTTCATCACCAGACTGGCTTTGCCGACGGTGAGAGACAATTCTTCACCAGCAGTCATTGATATTTTTTGTCCTACTTTGGTCATTTGATTCATGCCCACCACCGTCGACATGATCAG
>NZ_JBEONP010000136.1:0-2154 GCF_040544435.1 Undibacterium sp. GrIS 1.2 | reverse complement strand
AAATTAAGCCAGCTCTCCTGAATCACACCTTTGAACGAAAATCGATAAAAATCACGAAATCTGCTCGCTATCTGGGGTTTATGGAGGGCTTACGGATCACGTAACTTAGCTAATTGGTCTTTATCCATTGCCATTTCAAATCTCTCACCCGGAGCCATGTCTCTTTCAGTAACGGTGGTGCCTTCTTTAAACGGTGCAGTTTCTCTTGTTGCACGTTTTTTATCGATCAGTTCAGTGTTCGCATCCGTCGCTGTACGGTACTTGATTTTACCTCGGAATCTAACATGCACACCATCATCCACAGACTTAGCTGTATCCGCCATCTGTTCCGCTTTAGCTAACTCTGCCGCCTTAGTTGCCTCAGCTATCTTGGCTGCTTTAGCCGCTTCTTCCAACTTGAGTGCCTCAGCCGCTTTCGCTGCCTTGCTGCCTTTGATCCAGCCTAACCCTAGCGTGCCAATTTCTGTGACTGCCCTGGTGCCTGCTTCTACATACTGCCCTTTCGCCCAAGGATCGGTCACTGGCTTGACAATGGCTTTGCCTATATCTAACGCGTCTTGTCCAATGGTACCCGCTGTGATGTTGCCAAGCTTGATATTCTCAGCGAGGATTTGTCCATCAAGTTGGCCTAGTGCTTGGCCGGTGCTGGTGTATTGATAGCGTATTAGCTTGGGGACGGCTTTGATGCCTTCGTAGGCCATTTCGCCTATACCCATGACACCGTCTTTGACGAAACCTAAAACACCGCGGGTGGCTTGCGCGGCGTAGTCGGTTGCGCTGCCTGGTGTGCCTTGGATTTGGCCTATGAGTCCGTCTAGCTGACTATTGCTGTCTTTGAAGTTGATGTAGTCATCTAAGGCATTGAGATTGAGCTGGCCTGCTTATCAATAGTGTCCCAACGTTTCCACTTCAGGGGTTCTTAAGTTAATGATTTGTTTGCATAAATTGATATTTCTGTCTCGTCTCAATTTGAACGTCGAGGCGCAAAATTAGGTTTTTTTGCGGATATTCGCCGCAGGCGAGCCTATCACGTATCAAGGCAAACTCGTGTTTTCATCGGTCATTACGTGTTTGCCGTTTACTTTGAGAATGTTCTGGTCGTCCAGGATTTTGACATGCCACCAAACATAGCGACGTCAAACCCAATTTTTTGTATAGTTAATAAAGAATTGCTTCTTTTTTGTAGCACTTGCAAGCATAGAAAACATATCTACATCTTCTTGTTTAGTGTCATAAGGATTGCTGTCAATTCCGTCTATATCTTGATAAGTAATATCAAATATTTTTTGTGAATTAGACCATAGAGAAAAATAATGAATATTTGGTTCGGTGCTCACTTTAACTTCTGTTGACTCTAATGAGCCTAATACCCGCGTTTCATTCTTGAAAAATATCGGACCATCTGGTGAAGCAAAAACTCCAACTACATTTGATGATACGACTACGAATATGCCAAATGTAAAGTTCAATTCCTTTTGCTTAGCAAATTCACGGCTTATGATCTTATAAGATCCATCGTAATTATCATATTCCAATACGAGATTATGCTGATCAAAGTTCTTTAGATATACTTTCTTTCCCACTATAAGCCTCCTATATATTTCAATGCTTTGTCGATGTATGTTACATCTTTACTTTCAAGCCATCCTTCAAATTTTGACAAGAGTGCATTCACATTATTATTGGGCGTGAAAGACGAGTTAATTATCCTCTGATAAGCCTCATCCAATGATTTGCCGCTCTCCAATTGTTTGCTGACTAAATCTTCAAATTTCGGCCCCAATGGATCACCGTATCTACCAGAGTTTACCTCGTAAATATAATCGCGCAGGGGCTCAGGAGTGAGGTCTTTATATTTAATTCCAAGTTCTCTCCTTTCATTCCACATTTCATAAGCAACCTCATTTTTTGGTGTTCCACTATCCATCATATGTTTTGCTTTCATTTCAAGATCTACTACTTCATCTTCATATGCTTGACGTAATGGATGATTTTTAATATCACCACCAATTTTCTCGCGAATGGCAGAAATTTTTTCGTGTTTTGTTAATTTTGAAGCTCTAACATGCACACCATCATCCACAGACTTAGCTGTATCCGCCATCTGTTCCGCTTTAGCTAACTCTGCCGCCTTAGTTGCCTCAGCTATCTTGG
>NZ_JBEONP010000135.1:0-2239 GCF_040544435.1 Undibacterium sp. GrIS 1.2 | reverse complement strand
GGCCTTGGCAGTTTCTACCAGCGAATAAATGATGGCACTGGAATTGGCACCGGCGACGGTGTCGCTAAAAAGCCATGCTTTACGGCCGATCACAAAGGGACGAATCGCATTTTCGCAACGATTGTTATCAATCGGCAGATCACCACGCTCCGTATAGCGGATCAGCATGGGCCAGCAATTGCGCAGGTAGGTGAGTGCCGTTCCGAGTGCACTTTTCGGTGCGGCTGCTGGCTGTGTTTTGTCCAGCCATGCATGAATTTTAGCCAGGACGGGCAGGCTCAACTCCTGTCGCGCCTGCAGGCGCAGCTCTGGTGTCGCGTCTTTGTGCTCGCTTTCGATGCGATACAGTTTTCTGATCAGTTCCACCGCTTCATCGGCGCGCCCCCGCTTGCCCTTGGGCTGCACTTTAACCGCCTCAACAAAGCGCCGACGTACATGCGCCCAGCAAACGAGGCGTTCTATGCCTTCTGTTTGTGCCAATTGGTTATAACCATCGTAAGCGTCCGTCATCAGATAGCCGCGATAGTCGTGCAGCAGGCGCACCGGCACCTTCCCGCTACGGCTGGGATCGTAATCAAATATCACTACAGGCTTATCCGGCAGCCCGCCGGCTTGCACCCACATATAGCTTTGCGACGTGGGTGCCTTGTCTTTTTCTTTGAGCACCTGCACCACGGTTTCATCGATATGAATGAAGGACCCGGCGAGCAAGCTGTCACGCGCCAGATTTAACAAGGGTTGCAGTAGCGTGGCCGAGCCGATCACCCAGCGTCCCAGTGTCTGTTCCGGAACTGGTGCATGAAAGCGCTCAAGTACCTTGGCGAAGCGACTGATGGGCTGTCCGTCGACAAATTTCACGGTTAGCAGCATGGCCAGGAAATCCGGACTGGCATTGGTTTTTGGCAGTGGCTGTGGCGGCAAGACGGCGGTCACGGGGACGTGCACGCTGCCGGGGCAGCCATAGCGCTTGCGGATATGCCGCAGCACGCGAATTTGCATTGGTACGATGTCTAGTTGTTCGCTGATGTCCTGGCCGATTTCAACCATGGCGGTGCCGCAAGGACAAGTGCGTTCATCTTCAGGGACATCGTGCACAATCTCGATGCGCTCAAGCTCTGCAGATAAGGGCGCACGTTTGCCACGCGGTTTTTTTTCGGCTGGTGCTGTTGCCGCTGACTCTGTCGATGGAATCGGGGCGAGGTCTTGCTCATCGGTGCTGGACTTTGCCAGGACTTCGGCTTCATCGAATAGGCGCGCCTGGCTTGACGACTGTTCGGAGCTGGAGCCAAACTGGCGATGCCGCGCCAGAATGAGTTGTTCTATCATGCGATGCAAGCGTTCTTGCGCTTCGCGTTTGACGGTGTTGACTGCAATGGCGACCGCGGCTTCGACAGCAGCTTCGACAGCAGCGTCAACCGCACTCTTCATGGCGACTTCATGCGCAGCTTGCTGAGCATGGAGGAGTGCTTTTAGCGCCGCTACATCGTTAGGAAGATTGTCTGGCAACCGTACCTTATCGGAGGCGATTTCAGGCAATAAAAACGCGGGTTTTTTGGTGGTAAAAGGCATACTGAATTTTACCAAATCCTCCTATGAAACAGAAGTAAAATGCAGAGTTTTATGGGGTTTATTTTGCCATAAATCAAAGCCTTCGAGTAGCCATTCAAATTCCTGCAAATTGATCGTTTGCGTCATGGCTTCAAGCTCTTTTGGCCAGGCGAATTTCTCTGATTCCAGACGCTTGAGCCACAAGCAGAAACCATTGCGGTGCCAGTAGAGAACTTTGAGTTTATTGCGCTGCCGGTTGGTGAAGACGTAGAGCACACTGGCGAACGGGTTGAGACCGAGTTCTTGCTCGACGAGTACAGCGAGGCCATTGATGGCTTTGCGAAAGTCGATCGGTTCGCGACAGAGGTAGACATGCTCGACCTGACAGCCCGGGTGCATCAGCGCACTCCTTGTGTAGATAGTGCCAGCGAGGCCAGCCATTCCGGCGTGGGCAGTGCTGCCATATCCAACCGGATGGCATTGCCAATCCGTAAGGTGTAATTGCCAGCATCCGATGGTGCAATGCGTTGGGCGACATTGGTTTCGCCAGCGATGCGTAGCGAGACGAATTTATTGCTGGGGTTAAGCTGACTCGCCGCTTTTGATGGGAGCTGCGACCTTTTTTTGTTTAGCTTGCGTCGCCAGTAATAGAGGCAATCGGCTGATATCCCATGCGCTCTTGCATAGGCCG
>NZ_JBEONP010000134.1:0-2274 GCF_040544435.1 Undibacterium sp. GrIS 1.2 | reverse complement strand
ATTTATTTGTCTATCGTTTGTTGGTGTAATTTTTTTAGGGTGTCTAGTTAGGACGCCATTTGTTGACCAGACGGTGTCCTATTCTCCAACTTAATTAACAAATCAAACACAACCCGACTCATTGGTAACCGTAGACCGAAGCAAATGTATCTACAAAGTGAGGGCGAATTTGCCTACACAGCATTTTGATTGATCAATTCTCATTAAATGCCAATTAAATTCAAAGACTTACCCTACAGCTGAAGCAATTGTGCCGACAAAAAAACTAATCGAAGCAAATTTGCCTGCAATTTCTTTTAATTTCACCATCTAAAATTGACATACCAATGCTAGTTATCGTCAGCAGTGAAGAATACGAGCTCGCGTAATGGCTCTGCGCGCCGACTTTTTCAACGGCAACCTATGGGCAAAGTCGGGCGCGCATGTGCCAAATCTCTTTGAGCAATATCCACATCGAAAGGGTGAGTTCAGAAGCATCGCATTCAGATGATAAGCGGACGACTTTCCACAAAAACGACATTGTGTTTCCAACAGATCCGCATGAATCGGACAGCGTATTACCGATTGAAATTGGTATGGCGTGCCATGATACCCGCGGCTTAAACAACGTCTACAAAACCGAAAGTACGGCGATATTGCATTACCCAATAATGCTGGGGTAAAAGAATCTCGAATTACTTTGGCAGATAATCCAAAATCTTGTTGCAATCGCTTGAGATTCATTTCAGATTGACATACGGCGATACCGTCATAGGGATCTATATCTGTTTTGGCCAATAGCCTTAAAACCACGGGGCCTGGTACACCATTCATCTTTATAAACTTCCAGAGTGTCGAAAGCAGTGAGTCGTGAATATCGAGCCAACTTAAGTCAAATACATAGCCAAATGAGGGCGCCAATTTTTGCTGATCAAACAGCATAATAGGCAAGGGCGTGTTGCACGATGGCTCAGGCAACATGATTAAATTCTGATAAGGTCCGACCGATAGCAATGCGCGCCTGCACATAACCGGAATTGCGCACCGCTTGTGCCCAATGCGACTTCGCCGGCCGATACTTGAGTTCATCCAGTGCTTGGCTCTCTTTCACCACAATTTCAACAGCACGGGTAAAGGATTCCATGGGAATTTCTAATTTTCCAGGTAACCCTGATTTATTGTGCAAACTAGCAAAGGCATCCCACAACACTTGGGCATCATCAACCAATTGGTAACCAGAATCTACGCTTCGCGGGAGATAGAATTTGGTGAAGGTCCAATCACTGTTGCGTGGATAAGTAGAACGATCATAGCCAGCTAAACAGGTTGCCACATCTTGCGCATTTCGAATGCCATAAAACGCAAATTCGTCCACCATGAAACGCGCCACGATTTGTGTTTTCCCAGCGCATTGCAAATTCACCTTAATCGCATACAAATCTTCTTGTCCTACTAGGAACGTAAACAACTTAACTTGCTGGCGATCTAGATGATCATGCACGTCCCGCAACCATTCATATTCATTTTCACTATGGCGCTGCGCTTCGTCGATAAAGAAGATCACTGTTCCACTACCGGCCCTGCTGCACGCTTCCTTTATTTTATTGTTGAGGCGAATTCGTTTAGTAGGATTTGATCCTGTGTCTGGTTCTGGGTAACCCACCGCTTCTAAGAGACTGGTAAAGAAGGGCCCCTCAGCATGACGCGGTTTATATTCGGCTTGCACCTGGTAGGTCGTTATCTTTGGATAGTTTTCTGCGAGAAGTAAGCGTAAATATTCGATGGATCGTGTCTTTCCAATCCGTGAGGGTCCATAAATCAAGGCACCAGAAGTTCGAAAGCGGAGACACCGCAAAATAAGTTCGTAGAACTCTTGAATGGCAGGTGTTGCAATACGATAGTTGCCCGTCTCGATGGGATGCAGCTCAAACGAAACTGGCCGAATAGCCTTGGTAGTCATGAACATTTCCTTTCATGGAACAGAACATTACAGCGCCGAAGTAAATCCAAAACCAATCGTTAAATGCTGTGGTTCAACTTTCTTCTCGGAGGATATGACAATTTCCTCCACTTCTATTTCATCCGTGGACGGTACTTGCGGCGATGTCAATCGCGGAGTAAAGATGTACCAAGTAGCGCGCCAAAAGTGTACCAGTTAAGTTAATAAAAAAGAGGGGGTTGATCCTCTGGTTTTGCGCTGCTGATTTTTTATTTCTTGGGGTTACGGGCGAAGCGCAGCGTAGCCCGTCCCCCAACATGATTTATAGTGGCTTGGCTTCCTCCTACTCTATAGAT
>NZ_JBEONP010000133.1:0-2349 GCF_040544435.1 Undibacterium sp. GrIS 1.2 | reverse complement strand
AGGCCAGTCTGGCATCGTAAATTATCTCTCCCCTATTTTTGAGTCACTCGCGCCAGGCGCGGCATCACACGACACTGCGAATGACCGGACAAAAAATGGGATATCCGAAGAAGTAGCGATCAACAATGAAAAAACAAAAGTACAGCCGAGCGTGGCTGTCTACATTGCGGATCATATGGTGCTGGCCATATCGTAAAAATGGTACAACGGCATTGAATACAGCTTGATGGCGGCCTATGCAGAGGGCTTAAACATTTGCATAACGCTAATTAGCGTGCCACGAACAATAACTCTACAGCACACCCAAGAACCGCGACAGATGCAGAAACGACGCCATTACTGTTGGCTCGCAAATAATATTGATCAGGGGTACCGTAAAATTTGGACTGGTTTATGCTGAAATCCGTAGGCTCTTTCGGTATTCGTTGGGATTGATTGAATCGAGGGACATCTTGATACGCTTTTCGTTAGACAAGTAGACATAGGCGTCAACGATCAGAATGAATTCCTCAATGGCAACATTCTGCCAGTCCCGCGCATAAAACAACTCTGTTTTCAATCGTGCGAAGAATCCTTCGCAGGCCGCGTTATTCGGTGAACACCCTTTACGTGAGATCGATCGAACCAACTTAGCGTAATGTGCCCTTCAGAGCCATCTAGGCCAGCGATAGTTAGCACCGCGAAATGCTTGCTGCTCAATTGCAAACGCTTTAACTGCGTCTTCAAGCATGTCAGCAACAAGATTGAGCAGATTTGGCTTTCTCCAATTGGAATCGATCAGAGCTTCACCGCCACCTGACTCAACGGCAGGTTGATAACGGTAAAACGTATCACTCGAAGAGCCCATTACTTTGCAGGCTCGGTACACGTTACCTAGTTTGGCATCAAAGTTGAGTAACCCAACCTTGTGTCTAATGACGTTTTGAGAAATAATATTGCTCCTATGTCACTTTCGCGCTGATTTAATAAAGACTCACACCGCTATCAAACCGAGTAATCTCTCGTTTTGCGAGGACCTACTGTAAGGCCAAACCGAGACTAATACACGTAATTTGCTAAAGCTACATGCGATCAAATTCTATTCTGGCTACTTCATAACACTCCCCAGCAATCTCCTCCAACGCTTTTCTATTCAATATTGTGATGTAACCGCGTCGACATTGGAGCAGGCCTGCACTTTGCAATTTTTTGGATGCGTCCGTAATACTTTCTCGGCGTACACCTAAATTATTGGAGATTGCCTCATGCGTCACTTTCAATTCCTCGGAGGTCGAACGATCAAATCTATCTAAGATAAAACGGCACAGTTGTTTTTCAATTGAGTAGTGCCTGCTACAAACGCAGTTTTGCGCCATTTGTGCAAACAAGACTTGCATGTAGCGCATCATAGTCCGTTGTAAAACGCCGCCACGGCGATATTCTTGTTTCATGACAGACGCTTTTAAGCGATATGCATAGCCCGCAGATTGCACGACTGCATTACCTAATGCGGTTTCCCCCATCAGTGCGGAAATACCTACCATACCTTCGTTGCCCGCCACGGAAATTTCTGTTGAGGATCCATCCAGTAAGATAAATAACAGCGATATGATCGCCGTAGTAGGAAAATATACGTGAGCTGAATTACACCCGTATTCAAAAAGACGTTGATGAACTGAGAGTTGGACGAGTTCGAGGTGGGGGGCAAGAACATGCAAATCTTCGTCACCGAGATTTTTCAAGATCTTGTTTTGACGAAACCCATCGATACTTGGTTTCACCATATTACAGCGCCGATCTGTTCGTTTTAATTCAAAAATATTGCGATTGATGAAGGAATTTTCGTCGCTGACAGCTTGTTTCATTTCCTACCTCTTTTCGATCAATTAAAGAACGCAAAAAATCGATGGTCTTTGAAGCCTTATGCTCAATTTATAAAGTTACTTCACTCGATTCTGTCCTGGAATAACGTTAAATTTTCGATTTCAGATGCCAATCTACCAAAAATTCCAGAGCAAATTAATTTGCTTCGCACAAGCGTGTTTGAAAAATTTGTTTGCAGTACTCGTAAATTCAAGATCGTTCTTCGGTGATGCAACTTCTTAGTTATCATTACTTTTGATACAGGGTAAAGGCAAATAAATGTCTTGTCTGTTCGCTAACGCACAGAGCTTTATGACGTGGGAGGGGTGGTTATCAGTAAATGATACGTAGTTAGAGTTCTACAATTCGGGTGTGATTAGCTAATCGCCTTTCTGCAATTTAAACATAACTGAAGAGCTTCTTGCAAAATACCCAAACCAGTAAAGTCGAGCATGGGTGTGGCCACTGTTGCGATTGGTTTTCTTGTTTGAAGCGGCACATGTGACA
>NZ_JBEONP010000132.1:0-2414 GCF_040544435.1 Undibacterium sp. GrIS 1.2 | reverse complement strand
GTATGCGTCCGACAGTCCCACCTAGACGATCAGCAAACAACCGATTTTGCCCGCAGCGGCAACAATTCATCAATACGATTATTTTTACAGGTAGGGAGTTTTTCCAAAGTTTCTTTAAGCCAGGCAAGCGGTTCGATGTTATTCGCTTTGGCGGTGGCGAGTAGACTTTGAATGGCAGCAGCCCGTTTGCCAGCGCGTTCTGATCCGGCAAACAGCCAGTTCTTCTTGCCGATGGCAATAGGACGGATGGCATTCTCGATCGGATTATTATCAATCGGTAGATTGCCACTGGCGGCATAGCGCATAATCGCCGGCCAGCGCTTGAAGCTGTAATCGATGGCTTTGGCCAGACTGCTGCCATCCGCCGTCTTTTGACGCGTCAGCAGTAACCACGCATGCATCGCTTCCAATCTCGGCAAGGCTTGTTCTTGGCGGTACCGTGCGCGTTGTTCAATCGAGTAATCTTTGGCCGCGCTCTCAATGTGATACAGCTCGGCTATTCGGCCCAGCGCTTCGGCGGCCGTTGGGTGTTGATTGGCCGCATGCAAATCAAAGAATTTACGTCGCGCATGCGCCAGGCAAGCGAGCTCAGTGATGCCCTGACCAAACATGGCTTTATAGCCCGCGTAGTCATCGACCATCAGGTGTCCTTGCCAATCGGCGAGGAAAGTGCGCGCATGGCTGCCACTGCGCCCAGGCTGAAACTCAAACACGATGATCGGCGGACCTTCGTCGAGACTATTACTTCGATACGCCCACAAGTAAGCGCGTTTGGTTTTACCTTTGCCGGGATCTAATTGTTGCACCGGTGTTTCGTCGGCATGCAGGACGCTGCGTTCTTTGAGTAATTCGGTCAATCGATCTACCAGCGGTTGCAAAGCGACCCCGATACGTCCGATCCATTCAGCCAGCGTCGATCGAGAAATCCCCGCACCATGACGGGCGCTGATTTGTTCGATACGATACAGCGGCAAATGATCTAAGTATTTTTGGATAACGACCCACGCATGCAAACCGGGCGCGGCTAGCCCGCCGTCGATGATGGCCGGAGGAATGGCGGCTGCGGTAACCGTTTCGCAAGCGCGGCAGGCGTATTGCGGACGGATATGGCGATGCACAAAGAAACGCGCTGGTTCGACATCGAGTTGTTCACTGATATCTTCACTGATCTGCACCAGCACATTGCCACATTGACCGCAGTTGCACGATTCTGGTTCGTGCCGATGTTCGATGCGTGGCAATTCTGCCGGCAGTGGCTTGCGCCCGGTTGGTTTCGTTTTTACGCGGGGTGCAGAGGAGAGTTGCTCCAGTTCGGCCTGCATGGCATTAAGATCGGTTTCTTGTGTCTCATCGAATAAATCCCGTTGCTGTGCAGTGAAGGCTTCGGAGGTGCTGCAAAATTTGATCCGCTTGTGGTACGCCAGCTCTAACGTGAGAGCGGCAATTTTAGTGTCTTTACGGTGTATTTCTGCATCGTGTTGGGCGATTTTACTAGCATCCTTGTGCGCTTGTTCTGCCCAGGCGGCAACCTGTATCGCCAACTGTTCTGGTGACGTGGTGTGCGGATTAAACTGAGCGAGTGCGGTAGCGAGATCCATGCTGGAAGTTTACATAGACTCGCCCATGTTTACAACCAAAAAGAATGGTGTTTCGCTATTTTTTTGAACGTATTAAAGATTCACACTTGCCAGTGCGTTGGTGCCTGTGCCGTCAGGCGATGCCAGTCGACACCTTTGATGAGCCAATCCCATTGTGCTTGCGTAATCACCCAGCATCGATCATCGTTGCTGGGCCAAACAAACGCACCACGGTGTAATCGGCGCTGACAGCACCACACGCCAGTGCCATCCCAGATTAACAGTTTTAATCGTGTTTTAGGACGATTGCAAAATGCATAGGCGGTGCCATCGCATGGCGTGGTACCTAAACTAGTTTGTATCCATTGCGATAAACTCTCTAGGCCACGGCGCATATCGACTGGTTCAATCACGCAACAAATTTGACCTGGTGCGATCATGCTAATTCATTGAATAATCGAGCTAGCCAGGTAATCTGCACATCCGCAGGTAGCACAAGCTGCCATCCAGATCCATGTTGCAAGACGATCGGCAGAGTCGATGCTGCTGGCGTGCTGGGTTGAATTACAATCGGAACAGTGATCAGGGGTGCTGTTGCTGGTAACTCCTTTCGGCCACGCATAATCCAGCCGTTGAATGTGGTGGCATTTAATTTGCGCTCACGACAATACGCTGCTTGCGTCAGCCCTGATGCGCGCCAGGTACTAACATGTTGCAGCCAATCTGCGCGGATTAGGATGGATTTGATTCTTGACATACTTTGCTCTCCAAAATGATCCAGTCTGGACAGTGCATGAAATTATTTGCTGTTCATAGATGGTAGCGTTGGACGCTTAC
>NZ_JBEONP010000131.1:0-2421 GCF_040544435.1 Undibacterium sp. GrIS 1.2 | reverse complement strand
CGATCGTCTTCAATTTCTTACTAAAAATGAATTTACGACAGGCTATTCAATATAGAATGCCCGCCCGTATTTTCCATTTTTCGAGAGATCCCGATGCCCAGAATGACGATTTTCAATACCTTGGAACAGGAGGCTTTTGAATCCCCGCCAATGTTCAATAACGCCGATCGTCTCAATTTCTTTTTCGCACCCTTGATGTTTAACGACTCGATGGAAAGTATGCGAACGTCGACCAATAAGGTGTGCTTTATTGTGATGGCGGGGTATTTCAAGGCTCGCCGTAAATTTTTTACAAGACAATTTCACCAAGCCGACATCGAGTTTGTTGCCATGCAAATTGGGGTTTCTCCCAGCGAAGTTCTGCTCAACACTTACAGCAAAGTGACCTATCTTAGACATCAGCGTTTGATTCTACATTATTTCGGTTGTAGCGCTTTTGACGCAGTCGCAAAAGTATTCGCCACCAACGAAATCGCGCTGATGGTGCGCGTTCAATTCCGGCCAAAGCTGGTGCTATTGGAAATTATCGATCTTCTGATGATTAAAAAATTTTCCTTGCCAAGCTATGCCCTCCTGGCCGGCCTGATCGTGTCGGCGATCAATCATTATCAGCAAGAATTGAGTCAAATTATCGATCGCTGTCTTACCGGAAAGCAGCGCAATAAACTTGATTCTCTTCTGGAAAGGGCTACTCATGAAAATACCGTTGACGAAAGCTGGCGCTATCGGCTCACCTTACTGAAGAAGCCGTTCCAATCCACGCAGCCCTCAAAAATCAAAATCAATTTAACAGACCTGGAAACCTTGCTCGCGATGTATCTTGACTTGAAACCAGTCGTGGACAAACTAGCATTGCGCTACGAGTGTATCCGCCACTATGCCCAGTTGGTGATCAAGTCCAGAATACCGCAAGTTTCTCGCCGCGCTGCCAAAGATCGCTACCTGTATTTGATCTCGTTCATCGTTTATCAAACCTTCAAGCTGCACGATACGCTGATCGATACATTATTGTTCTCCGTTCAGTCCGCCCTTAACATCGCCGACAAGGAGCATAAGGAATCTTACTACCAGGAACGCGAACAGCGTGAGCAAAAATTCTTCTCGCTTGCCGACCGGTTAGGAAAAAGCATCACCGGCACCATAGTGGAAATCAAGCACATCATTGCCGACGTCAAATTAAACGACAGCCAGAAAGTGATCGCCATTGACGCCGCGCTTTCGGCACAAACTGCCAAAGACGGCCAGGTTGAACACCAGATTGATGTGTTCAAAGAAAACATGGCCACCATTCATCGCGGGCAGGATTATTATGTACTGCTGGAGCAACGATCCTTGAAATTGCAGAACCGTACCGCAGACATTGTGCGGCAAGTGCAATTCGATCCGCATTGCAGCAAGCCGGCATTGCTCGAAGCCATCCTGCATTATCAGCAAAAAAATGGCGCCGTCGACAAGCATGCGCCGGTCGCATTTCTCTCCGATGAAGAGCGGGTGGCGGTAGCTGGTCAGGAAAATAAATTTCGCATCTCGCTGTACAAAGTGCTGCTCTATATCGCGGTCGCCGATGCCATCAAGTCCGGAACCTTGAACCTGATCCACTCGGAAAAATATCGCTCTCTGGATGATTATCTGATTCCGAAAGCCGATTGGGATGTGAACCGCGAGGCCTATTTGCAACGCGCGCAACTGGAGAAATTTGGCGATTGCGGTGCCAAGTTGCAGACGCTCAATGAAGCACTTGATGCGCAGTACCAAGAAACCAATGCGCATTTTTCAGAGGGAGACAATGCATTTCTCTCCCTGCGCGCTAACGGTAGTTTCCATATCAGCACACCGAAGCAGGATGACGTGGAAGCACTTTCCTTGTCTGCCTTCTTCCCGGAACGGAAATATATTTCTCTGCTCGAAGCCCTTGCCACCGTGGATCAAGCGACAGGCTTTCTCGACGAATTCGAGCATTGGCAGCCCAAATACCAGGCGGCGAAACCGCTCAAAAAAATCTTCTTTGCCGGCATCATTGGTTACGGTTGCGACATCGGCCACCGCAAGCTTGCGCAAATTTCCAGACAGATCAACGAGAACGAACTCGATACGACCATCAACTGGTATTTCTCTCTGGAGAATATACAAAACGCGAATGACCGCATCCTGCAGTTTGTCGATCGGATGGGCCTGCCTAATCTTTACCGGCAGCAGCCCGATGTGTTGCATACCTCCAGCGATGGACAAAAATTCGAAGTGTCGGTCGATTCCTTGAATGCCAATTACTCATTCAAATATTTAGGCAAAGACAAAGGCGTGAGCGTGATCAGTTTCATCGACATGCGTCATTTGTTGTGGCACTCCACGGTGATCACTTCCGCCGAGCGCGAAGCGGCTTACGTGATTGACGGCTTGATGCATAATGACGTGATCAAAAGC
>NZ_JBEONP010000130.1:0-2494 GCF_040544435.1 Undibacterium sp. GrIS 1.2 | reverse complement strand
GTAAGCGTCCGACGCAACCATCTAGCAATGATGAAATGAACGCGCCACACTCCTTCGTTTCAAAGTTAAGGAGAAGGCATGAGCCACGACCCAATACAAATATCGCTATGGAATCAACGCCTGCAGGATTGTGTGGCGAGCGGGATCTCCGTGCGCGCCTATTGTCGACGTGAGTCGATTGCCAGTTCGACGTTTTACGCATGGCGTAAATATTTTTCTGATAAGGCATTCGCTCCTGCAATTGCGCCACGCACAACGCAAGAACCGGCTTACGCGAACCTCGCCATCGCCGAGAAGAAGACGATCCCAGTCAAACCAATCACGATGGTGCCAGTGACAGTGACTGCCGCGCGCTGTGACATTGCATTACGCAGCCCTGCAGGCTGGCAAATCACGATTGCAGGTCAAATTGATTTACCCGCACTGACGCGATTACTCCAGCAGTTACCATGAAGTTTCCATTATCGCCGGCACAAATCTATTTGGCGGTTGAACCAGTCGACATGCGGCTCGGCGCGGATGGGCTCTCCTTACATGTGCAGCAAAGTTTAGGCAAGCCACCCTGCGATGGCAACGCCTACGCCTTTCGCAATAAAAATGGCAACCGGATTAAATTGCTGATCTGGGATGGCACCGGCGTCTGGTTGTGCGTACGCCGTTTGCATCAAGGCCGCTTCACTTGGCCGACCAGTCAAGATAAAGTTTTTATGCTCAATGAGGCGGATTGGTATTGGCTTACCAGCGGTATCGATTGGCGACGAATGAGTGCGCAGCCATCGGCATCTTGGCTCGTCTAAAGCGAAGAGAAATAGTGCGTAAAAAATACTGTTTATTTCGTGCTAAAACATGCCAAAAATGCGTGTTTATCATAGGTAAAATGGTAAAATACGTCAATGGATTTTACTGCTCAATTTACTACTCAACTTGCCCAATTTAACCCCGACCCTGCGTTGGAAGCATGGTTGTTGGCACAGTTTAGTCAATCGCAAAAAGAGGCTGCCAAAGTCCCTCAGATGGCCGCTGAAATCAAGTTCAAAGATATTAAGATCAATGCACTAACCTTTGAGTTGGCGACCATGAAGCGTCTGAAATTCGGCGCAAAAACGGAAGCCTATTCTATCGATCAGCGTGAGTTGTTTGCGGAATGTATCGATGCTGACCTCTCTGCCATGCAGGCAGAACTGGAACAATTAACGCCATCAGCACCGCGTGCTAAAGCCAAGCCAACAGGACGTAAAGCCTTGCCAGCTGATCTGCCACGTATCGAACATCGGCACGAACCAGAATCGTGCAACTGCGGTCAATGCGGTAATGCACTGGTGCAGATCAGTGAAGATATCAGTGAACAACTCGATGTCGAACCAGCGCGTTTCTTTGTGCATCGCCATATTCGTCCGCAGTATGCCTGCCGCGCTTGTGAAACGGTGACCGCTGCTGCCATTCCACCGGCCATCATCGACGGTGGCTTAGCTGCTCCTGGTTTGCACGCGTGGGTCGTCATCCAAAAATACCTGGATCATTTACCGCTGTATCGTATCGAACAAATCAGCGCCCGTCATGGTGCGGGGATCTCTCGTTCGACATTGGCCGACTGGATCGGTCGTATCGGCGTCGCTTTACAACCCTTGGTAGATCGATTAATCGAATTACTCAAAGAACGCAGCGTACTGCATGCCGACGAAACACCGGTGCAACAATTAGACCCCGGCAAAGGTAAAACCAAACGCGCCTACTTGTGGGCGTATCGCAGTAACAGTCTGGACGAAGGGCCGCCGATTGTCGTGTTTGAATTTCAGCCCGGACGCAGTGGTAGCCATGCACGCACATTCCTCACCGATTGGCGAGGCCATTTGATGGTTGATGATTATTCAGGCTATAAAGCCCTATTCGGTCACGGCATCGTTGAGCTTGCTTGTCTGGCGCATGCGCGGCGTAAATTCTTTGATCTGCATGCAGCGAATCAACATCCGACGGCAGCTGACGCACTGGATCGAATCGCTGAGCTGTATCACATTGAGAGCACGGCCAAAGACTATACGGTCGAGCAACGCGCACAGTGCCGCCAAGAACAAGCCCTCCCGAGATTGGAAGCGATGCATGCGTGGTTACTGCTGACGCGTCAAAAAACCGCCGATGGCAGCAGCCTGGCCAAAGCCATCGATTACAGTTTAAAACGCTGGCCAGCGATCATGCGCTATGCCGCAAGCGGTAATCTGCCGATCGATAATAATCCGATTGAGAATGCGATTCGTCCTATCGCCATAGGAAAAAAGAATTGGCTGTTTGCCGGATCAGAACGTGCGGGGAAACGCGCAGCGGCTATACAAAGTTTGCTCGCCACCGCAAAAGCGAATGACATCGAACCGCTTGCCTGGCTTAAAGAGACCTTGGAAAAACTCCCTACCTGTAAAAATAATCGTATTGATGAATTGCTTCCGCTGCGGGCAAAATCGGTTATTTGCTGATCGTCTAGGTGGGTCTGTCGGACGCATAC
>NZ_JBEONP010000129.1:0-2542 GCF_040544435.1 Undibacterium sp. GrIS 1.2 | reverse complement strand
TGTCACATGTGCCGCTTCAAACAAGAAAACCAATCGCAACAGTGGCCACACCCATGCTCGACTTTACTGGTTTGGGTATTTTGCAAGAAGCTCAAACAGAACAATTTAATCTGCCTGTCTTTGGTAGCTTGCTACTGATGACTTATATTCCCGTCTCTTTATTCGTTATCACCGTAGTTCGTCGGCCGCTATTGCGTAAGCTCAAAATAGCCATGCCGGATGCCAGTGAAACGCGCTTATTTGAACAAGCCATCAGGCAGTTGTTTGGCTTGCTTCTTACCAGTACCTTCGTATTCTTATTTTTAATCTTCGGTACTGAAAGTCTGACGAGAACAATAGGGTCAGGCGCAATTGCAATGCTATCTTGTACTAGTGCCCTTCTGCTGCTAGGTTTGCTGACGTTATGTTTCAGGCGGCTAGATCACTACATACGCGGTTTTGTGTTGACGGGCGGACTAGCATTATCGGTAGTGTATGTAATACTTCACGCGCAATTTGGCTGGTCGCCTTTAAAAGAGATCTCCGGCAAAGAAGTAATAAAAGTGCTAAAAGTACCGCCTGAAATACTATCGCTCCCACAATTTCAAATAGCAAAAACCCAAGATATCATCGTAAACGCTTACGGTGGTGGAATCAGGGCTGGCTTGTTCACTGCGAAATTACTGGCAAGGGTTGACGATATGTCATGCGGTGAATTTGGACAAAAACTGGATCGCTTAAGCGGAGTGTCAGGTGGCAGCCTAGGTATCGCTATTTATGCCACTTTACGGCAAGAGTATGTTGCTAGCGGCGGCTGGCCCGCTGATTGTAAGAAGCAAATGCCAAGACTCCCTAATCTGGAACCATTAGTCAGTGAAGCGCTTTTACAAGATCACCTCTCGCCTATTCTGGCACGTATGATGTCTATCGACTTGGTACCTGGCATAACTCCTCAACGCGGGCAAGCTCTGCTCAATAGCTGGCAAGATGCCACCAAAAAAGTATTAATGAACTTGAAGTCACAACGAGTACCCAATGGAAGTAATGCAATCTCTTTACTCGCCCTAGCCAAACCCATTACTAAGCTAACTGCTGGGGTGATCCCAGCCCCCAAAATATATTTCAACAGCACCGATTCAGGAACTGGCCAAAGACTGTGGCTTTCAAATACTGGGAATCGGGGGGATGGCTTACAGAATAAGGGTGAGCTTGCACCTGAGTTTCAGGTAGGTATGGCAGCGTTACATAGTGCGCGCTTTCCATTGGTGTCTCCCTCTGGATCATTCCCAAAAGATGATGGTACCTACAAGCTCGTTGATGGTGGCTACGCCGATAACAGTGGCGCAGAGACATTGCGTGCTACTGGCAATGAGATAAGCGATGCTCACAAAAACTGGATCAATATCGATGGAAACCCACCAGTTGACTACTGTCCGACTCTGGAGAAAGCAAAAAAACGAGAAGTCTGGTCCGGATTGAATGCCCTCTTCGCAATTAGGGAAGCTCAGGCAGGGTTAGCGGTGGGCAGATTGGAATCCATCCTTAAGGACACTTATGTCGATATCGACCTCGACCAAGCATTTAGCAATACAATCTCTGACAAAAATTATCGTTGCGAATTTATCCATCGCATGCGTAGCGCTCCACTAGGCTGGTACCTCACAAAAAAAACTGCGGGCAATATGGATATTTCTGTTATGACGAATGCAAATAAAATCTGTGAAAAACTCAAACCTATTTGCACTGCAAATTAGAAAGTCGTTTCGGGAGTTTGGCATATGAGCACGGCATCTTGGTCAAACACACTGCCGTGCAACTTTAGGGAATCAACATCTGACGATAAAATCGGCGAGAGCAATGGGTCGCAATAATTAATATTTTGAACAGATGATCTAAAGTGCGACCCAAAGTATCCAATGTTCAATTCAATGGTTAAACCATGCGTCAATTCAAAGCATTTGCCCTGACCAGATCCTGGTGGCGACCATTAATCGTCATCACAACTTCGTTTCCACGTGTCATATGACTCACCAGTATTTCACTCGACTTTGTGAAGCGATGGCCAATTCGAATCGAATACGATTTGAATAGCCAGCTACCAATCGACTGAAAATAAACCGCCTCATCCAAATCACGCCATTTAACACCAGCAACACCTTTCTTCCATGGCAGGACGCCAGAATAAATCCAGACGCCAATATCATTAAAATAAAGGTGATAGCTCCTTAGTTCTAAGAATTGATACGCCGTGAAACCCAAAGACAGAAGTAAAACCACAATCCCGGCAACAACCGACGCACGCCATGCTAGTGGTGTAACAATACAGAATAAAACAAACCCGATCGCAATGACGCGAATATAGGCCGTCCATGATTTGCCTCCGAGGCTAGTAATATCGGAAGGAATAGCTGCACTGCTGTCTTGATCCATATTTACTCCAGTAACTGCGGTTTAAAAGAAATGTCTAAGGAGGTTCTTGCAAAACGAAACACCGGAGAGTAATTTTATTGCGAGAAGCGCAAAATAGATGAGAAAGGAGCGGCCATTTCTGGCAAGATGAAAG
>NZ_JBEONP010000128.1:0-2602 GCF_040544435.1 Undibacterium sp. GrIS 1.2 | reverse complement strand
TCACATGTGCCGCTTCAAACAAGAAAACCAATCGCAACAGTGGCCACACCCATGCTCGACTTTACTGGTTTGGGTATTTTGCAAGAAGCTCAATATATAAATCCTTTCTTGGAGTCGCACCTCAGATGAATGCAATGATCCACTCTTCCGAAGATGATCTGGTTTTTCTGGATGAACCAGAGGCTAGTGATGCTTCGGCAGTGAGCAAGCTTCACCCAACATGGCGCATTATGATCATCGATGATGATCCTGATGTCCATTCAGCGACGACATTTGCGCTCGGCAGCCTGGAGATTCAGCACCGACCGCTTAGCTTCTTGCACGCATACTCTGCCGCAGAGGCGCGTGACATTCTCCAGAGCGAAACTGATATAGCGATTATTTTGCTCGACGTCGTAATGGAACAAGAAGACGCCGGTCTGCAACTCGTTAGTCATATCAGAAAAACCTTAGGCTTATCCGATGTGCGGATTATCTTACGCACCGGACAACCTGGTTACGCACCTGAGATTGATGCGATCCGCGACTATGACATCAATGATTACAAAACCAAATCAGAACTGACACGCACCAAGCTATACACTGCCGTTACATCAGCAATTCGTTCCTATGAACAAATCTGTGCCATCAGTTTCAGCCGCCGAGGATTAGAACTCATCATTAATGCCAGTACGGAGTTAATGGCGCTGCAGGGCTTACAAAATTTCGCGCTTGGGGTTTTAACGCAAATATCTGGTTTGCTAGGTGGACATCCTGAGGGCTTTGTTTGCGCTCAACAGGGTGGCAATCCTGAAAATGAATTACTAGTTATTGCAACAACCTTTTCTTTTAACGAGTGGATTGATCGCCCCTTAGGTGACGTCGCCCAAGAAAGTGTGCATGCCATTGTGCAGCGATCTATGCAAGGACGTAGCAATCTGTATGAACCTGAATCGACCACACTTTATTTTAGTAATGTCGCGGATCGAGATCTGACTGTCTACCTGAATAAAGGCCTTGATCTTAATGACATGGATAAACGGTTGCTGGAAGTGTTCTGCAGCAACGTCTCCGTTGGCCTAGATAATGTCATGCTGACCTCGCGCTTGCACAGCTATGCGTTTTACGATCCTCTGACTGGCTTAGCCAATCGCTTAAAGTTACTGCAAACGTTAAATGAAACCTTGCAATCGCCACTCAAAAAACAAAGTGCATTGTCCTTAATTGACATTGACCATTTTGCAGAAACCAATGATGCGCTTGGTCACCAGTTTGGCGACATGTTGCTATGCGCTGTCGCGCAACGGCTGACAAAACATTTTGGCAACGATTGTCAGCTAGCACGCGTAGGCAGCGATACTTTTGCGCTACTAGGTGATGAAGAAATGGTCTGCCCTGGTGCGATTTTGGCGCTCTTCCACCCTCCTGTTCAAGTTGATCGCCAAGATGTACAGTTGTCAGCAACAATTGGTTTAGTCGCCCTTGGCGATTACGATGGCGACGGATCAGAGGCACTAAAAGATACTAATATTGCGTTAAAACGTGCCAAATCACATCAACGCGGTGGGTTTGTCTATTTCACCAGAGATATGGGAGTAGAAATCCGCGAACGTGTTCGTCTGATGCATGCTTTACGTTCTGCGTTTGAGAGCGAAAAACTATTCTTGGTATTCCAACCGCAAGTCGATATGCGTAATGGTCGGGTAGTTGGCGCGGAAGCTCTGCTACGCTGGAAGACGGATGAGGGCAAATTTATCCCTCCCGATCAATTTATTCCGATTGCCGAATATTCTGGCTTGATCGTTGATATTGGTGAATGGGTTATGCGTACGGCGTGCCACGAACTCGTCCATCTGCGCAGTCTAGGTTACGAAGATTTCCAAATGGCGATTAACGTATCTCAAGCACAGTTTTCTCACCCGCTGTTTATGCAGTCCTTGCACAATGCATTGGCTGATACCAAAGCACCGCCAGAAAGAATAGAACTAGAAATCACCGAATCCATGGCGATGAAAGACCCTGAACTGCTGATCAAAACGCTGTATCAAATCAAACAGTTAGGCATAAAAGTATCGATTGACGATTTCGGTACGGGATTCTCATCTTTAAGTCACTTACAAAAACTTGATGTAGATAAACTGAAGATCGATCGCGCCTTCGTCAACGAAATACAAGAAAATTCTGGTGATGGCAGTATCGCCAAGATGGTCGTCCAATTAGGACAAAGTCTGGAGCTTTCTATCATTGCCGAGGGTGTAGAAAGCGAAATGCAAGCGCGAACCTTAATGTCGTTTGGCTGTCATTTGGCGCAGGGTTATTACTATGCCAAACCTATGACCAAGCAGGATTTACATCCTTGGTTAGAAAATCAAAAGCAATTAGTAAAAAATACTTAGTTCCGTTTACTAGGTCTGCTGATATCAAATTATTTCAATAGTGGTGCAGTCAGGTGATCAGACAGATCACTGATATGCGCCACTTTCTTATTTAATTACTTATTTAATTACTTATTTAATTACTTATTTAATTAGAGGTTCTTGCAAAACGAAACACCGGAGAGTAATTTTATTGCGAGAAGCGCAAAATAGATGAGAAAGGAGCGGCCATTTCTGGCAAGATGAAA
>NZ_JBEONP010000127.1:0-2613 GCF_040544435.1 Undibacterium sp. GrIS 1.2 | reverse complement strand
TCCAGCTCAGCACAAAAGTTGGGAGATAAGATGCAAGCCAATGCGGCTGCAAAACAGTCTGCTCAGCATTCCGGCGCAGCAAGCAACGATTCTGCCTCCCACTCGTCTAAGCAGGAAGCACAGTCAGATGATGTGGTTGATGCGGAGTTTGAAGAGGTCAAAGAGCATAAATAAGTTGTCGTCACTTGCTCGTTCAGCGGTCGCCTATTCGTCACTAACAGTGTTTGTTGTGCCTGAGGATGATCAGATCCAGAGACCTTGATCTCGGAAGTCTCTTGCTTCTCTCATTATTGCACTGAGTCAATAGGATCATGGTCGACTAATAATTTGGAAATCAAATTAATTGCAATAATGACGACGCTACGATCATTTTTCTATAGGCAATGTTTGGAAGAGCCTTAACAGGCGAGTAATTGCCGATAGAATCGAAACACCGATGCGACATGTACTTTTTGCGCAGATGTCTGAGGATGGACGAGGTTTTTATCTAGAGCACCCTTCAGAGGGTGCCGCTTTATTAATTTTGTTGAACTTCAACGCACTACGTTCGGGTACGGTACAGGCGCATAAGTTTATTGTGCTGGTGACGCTACATACTTATTTTTACTTAACTCGTATAACTCATTCTCTTTTGTATATTTTCTCCTAAGCGGTAAGCGCGCTATCGAACTGAGAGCAATCTCGTCAAGGCGCATTATCAGAAAATAGATTGGCCTTGTAAATGACCGTCCATCGCAATTCTGCGAGCAACGCAACGTTTATAAATTCCATAGAAAGAGGTTTCCATCGTGTCCTATCAAAGTATCAATCCGAATGACGGCAAGACACTCAAAACATTTGAGCATTTAAGTAAAACCCAACTTGAGAGTTCATTGGCTAGTGCTGAATCCTGTTTCCAGACTTGGAAACAGACCAGTTATCAAGAGCGCGCAGCGATCGTAAAAAAAGCGGCAAAATTACTTCACGCGCGTGTGGATGATTTCGCAAAACTGGCGACGCTGGAAATGGGCAAACGCATCGATGAAGCGCGTGGGGAAGTGCAATTTAGTGCAGATATCCTGTCGTATTACGCCGATCATGCAGAAGACTTTTTGAAGCCGGTGAAGCTCAATCCCAAAGTCGGTGAGGCACATATGGAGAGCAGTCCATTTGGCGTGCTGTTTTGCGTTGAACCGTGGAATTTCCCTTATTACCAACTTGCACGTGTCGCTGGTCCGCAATTAATGGCTGGTAATGTATTAGTGGTAAAACATGCGGGCTGCGTACCGCAATGCGCGATAGCGTTTGAACAGCTGTGGATTGACGCTGGCGCGCCGGCAGGTGCCTATACGAATCTGCTGATCACGCATAAACAGTCAGACATTGTGATTGACGATCCTCGTATCAAAGGTGTGGCATTAACAGGTAGCGTTGCGGCAGGGCGGACGGTTGCTGCTCGTGCCGGACAAAATCTGAAGAAGACGTCAATGGAGCTCGGTGGCAGCGATGCGTTTATCGTGCTGGATGATGCGGATCTGGAAAAAACGATTCCATGGGCGGTCTGGGGGCGGATGTATAACGGTGGACAAACCTGTTGCGCAGCTAAGCGTTTCATTGTGATGGATTCTATTGCGGATGAATTTCTGGAGAAATTTTCGTCGGCATTGTCTGGATTAAAACCCGGTGATCCGATGGATGAAGCAACGACGCACGGTCCTCTGTCGACCGAGGCGGCATTGGTTCAATTACTACAGCAGGTCGATAGCGCAGTGAAACACGGCGCCAAGCTTGTGATGGGTGGCAAGCGTCTTGCCCGTCCAGGCTCCTTTATGGAAGTCACGATCCTGACGGACATCAAACCAGATAATCCAGCGTTCCGTGATGAATTTTTTGGTCCAGTCGTTTCCTTTTATCGCGTCAAGGACGAAGCTGCCGCAATCGCACTGGCAAATGACTCCGACTTTGGTCTGGGCGGGTCTGTATTCACCAAAGACATAGCTCGCGGTAAGCGTGTTGCAAGCCAAGTCGATACGGGCATGATGTTTATCAATAACCTCGATTGGTCAGATGCAGAACTACCGTTCGGCGGGATCAAATATTCTGGTTACGGACGCGAATTGGGCAACATGGGAATACAAGAGTTCGTCAATAAGAAACTTGTTCGTATTGCGGATCACGCTGCACCGGTTTGATCGATCGCAGAATCCGGTTGCAAGTATGAAGGTCTAGGTTTTGACATTAATACTTGCGCGCGGGCGTATTGCCAAATCCCTCAAATCTTCTATTACTTTCAGACGACACATTCGCTCAACAGCTTCTACACATTGGACAAAATTCTAATGATTTGTCCCGCTAGACAAAGCGTGGTCTAGTAAAAATTTCCTCTGACGAAAAGTAAGTGACGATAGCCCGATCCATGTTTGACCCAAGGAATTGGATAATCTGATGTATGTCAACGTTGCCGTATTAAAAGAAACCCAAGTACATGAACGGCGTGTCGCGCTGATTCCCTCGGTAGCCGGCGTTGGTGCACTTCAAACGGCGTTGGTGCACTTAAAAGTTGAAGTAAAAAGTACCCCAACCCCGATCATTTATGCAGGAACTTTCTGACTACGGACGGAGTTTGGGCGTCCA
>NZ_JBEONP010000126.1:0-2873 GCF_040544435.1 Undibacterium sp. GrIS 1.2 | reverse complement strand
CCACGCCATGATTGCCACTCTTTAAATTTATCCTGTTGCTATTGTCTCATTTGAGGTAAACACTCTGCTTGGCTTTTTATCGTGCAAAGATCTCTCCCTATTTAAATACGATGAACTGCGCCTTTTCTCCACATTTTTTATGGACGATTAAAATATACTCTATTGGAGTATATTTATTGCAAACAGTATTCTGTTACTTACTGCTCAGCTTGGGGGTATGGGCTGAGCTTATTTACTTGGCAGCAGGCAATACGGTCACGGTCATGGTTTTACTCATCTCCGGTCCATAAGACTGGTGTGCACCGTTGCCAAATTGTAGAGTCAAGGTGTGTTTGCCTGGAGGCAAAGTCAGTTCGGTTTCGGTCTGGCCTTTGCCATAGTGAATATGCGTCGCGTCCATAGGGACAGAAGTACCGGCGGGGACAGCGCCGCCGTCGATAATCAAATGATGATGGCCAGTTTTCGCGGTCATATCACCCAACGGAGCGATCTTCATGCCTTCTAGGCCAAATTTGACTTTAAACGGCGAGGTAACTTCGGCGTTATCCGATGGTGCTTCAAAAAAAGTCCGCTCGGCTGCATAGACGGATGAGAACGATAACAAACCGGCCAGCAATAATGGGAGCGAGGTCAGTTTGGATAATGAAAAGGATGTATTAAATAGTGACATAGTGAAGATCTCCTGAATGTTTTAACAACAAAGGGTATGAAAAAGCTTGGCGGCAGCTAACTGACCATTTGCAATAATTAAGGCAAAACCAAAACCAAAACCAAAACCAAAACCGAAACCAAAATCGAATCAGAGCTAAATCAAAGTAAATCCCAAGCTTCGCATGCAAACTATTTTGCGCTCATTTTTAAAAAATTTCTGGCTTTCCTGATAATTGTTCCAAGTCTGAGCTAGCCAACGTGTATCCTTGCGCAAATCACGACAATATTAAGCCCAACCTATCATGAACAAATCCGAAGCTATACAAATCGCCAATGACTCGCTACAAGTCAAGCTGCTCAATGACAGCAATACCCAATTCTCGCAAGTTGTGCGCTATGTCGCTGATGAAGGTTGGTGGTTAAACATTCCTTTAGTTAATTTCAAAAAAGAGTGTCATTTTTTGATCTGTAATGAGAAAGCCAAAATCATCCGTCTCCTGACGATCAAGCCCAACAATATCCTTAGTCCGGCGACTAAATTCCGCGTCAAAGATGGGGTAGCAGATATTTTTATTTCTGCCGCCAATGCTAAAAAACTGATTGATGTTTTACAAGGCGGGACTAAATATAGTTTTCATAAACATCTGGTGGATGAATATCGTTATTAGACGCTTCCCGTAGCCTTCCAACAGGCACCTAACTGGCGTAAATTACCCAGCATTGTCAGCCTGATCAGGCGCGACAGGCTCCAATGCCAAAAGTTGATTTTTTGCGGCAATCCATTGCGACATGTATTGGGTACTTTTATGGTGATGATGGCGCAACATGCTGCCCACAAAATTGGCCTGGCGTCCTGCTGCCCGCTGTTGATAAGCCACTTGCAAGCGATCTAATAAAGCTGCCGCGATGACGTCACGATCAAAGCGTAGTTGCAAAATCCGGTCGCCATTTGCTTGCGCCTGCTGCCATAAGGCTTGATCCCGATACAGCGCCACGGCGGCATTAGCAAACGAGACTGCATCATCTGCCTGCGCGCCGCCCCAAGGTAAATCGCCCTGCATACCTTCGCACCCAATCGCGGTCGTCACGTTTGGCGTGCCACATGCCATCGCATCTGCCAGTTTGCCTTTAATCCCCGCACCAAACCGCAAAGGCGCCAGACAGACACGCGCCTGCAACATGGCCTGATGTGCGTCCGCTACCCAGCCCACCATATGAAAACCTTGCTTAGGATGATGTAAGGCTGTGGCTTTAGGTGGTGGGTACGAGCCGGCTACATGCAATTGTGCATCGGGTAATTGCTCACGAATTTTTGGCCACAAAGCATGTTTTAACCATAGCACCGCGTCCCAGTTAGGCGCATGGCGAAAATTACCGATGCTGAAAAAATGTGCGCGCTGTTCAAATGTTGGCCGTGCCTGATGCGCTGCAGATGAGGGCATCAGCATCAAGGCGCAGTGATGCAATAACATGGCGGGAACGCCAAACTGCTGTTGCAGCAAATTGACCTCCGCATCGGAGATCATCAAGGTCAGATCGCAGCGATAAATCGCGGCAATTTCGCGCTGGGCGATTCCTTGATTTCCATTCGTTCCGCCCATTTTTTCACGCAATGACTCCGGCGAGGCTAATACAGGACCAGCCTGGTAACGCTCGGCCTCATTGCGGTAATGATGCTGGGTCGCTTTTAACAGCTGATGCCGCGCATCCCGCAGGCTATGCAGATCGGTCGTGTCCAATACGCGCAGAGCATCGGGGCATATCGCCTCCACCCGCCAGCCGAATTGTTCTTCCGTAAAAAACCGGTCAAACAACACCATATCCGGCTGATAAGCAGCGATAAAGCTATCAAAAGTAGCACAGTTGAGCGCGATACTTTTTTCCGCCACGCCCAATGCCGCCAAATCAGCACGGTGCTCGGATAAGGCGGCAGCGGAGGCAAATAACACCTCCCAATTCTGGGCGCGAAACAGCGTGATCAACTCCATCATCCGGCTACCGGCAGCGGAGGAGCGAGGTTCCGGCCAGACATAGCCGAGGATTAGGATTTTATTCATTTTATAAAGCTAATAATGTAAGAATTAAGGGAGTATTTTTAGTTGTCCATGTAAAACTTGGACAATTAGGTGGCGGATTCAGCTACGAAGAGCAACGGGAGGTAAGTTTTAGTGGGAGTATATCCAAATTATAAAAAACCTCAAACGGCGTTCGATAGCCGAGGC
>NZ_JBEONP010000125.1:0-2909 GCF_040544435.1 Undibacterium sp. GrIS 1.2 | reverse complement strand
TCACTTCAAGAACTGCTCATTACCAACCATACCGATCTTATTGACGCCCAGTCGTTGCGCCTCCGCCATCACATGCGCCACCGCTTTATACGGTACCAGCTTGTTCGGACGTAAGTGCACTTCCGGTTGATTCGGCGTCGCCGCCACTGCCGTCAGTTTGGATTCCAACTCGGCATTGTTCTGAATCGCTACACCGTCCCACAGTACCGTGCCGTCAAAGTCGACGTCAATTGAGATCACCACTGGTGGCTCAGTCTGTTTGGATTGTGAATTCACCGGCATATTCAGATTGACCGCGTGGTTCTGAATTGGGATGGTAATAATTAACATGATAATCAAGACCAACATGACGTCGATCAGGGGGGTCATGTTCATTTCGATCATGACTTCCGGTTCGCTCGAGTTCCCTGAGCCTAATTGCATACCCATACTATTCCTTTCGTTCTTTCACTCTTACCGCTGGTGACTGCCGTCGTTGCTTCGTTCTAGCTTCGCTCTTACTTAGTTCTTCGGCGGTGGTTCTGTCACAAAGGCGACTTTGGCGATCCCGGCGCGCTGGGCGGTGAGGATGACTTTGCCGACAAATTCGTAGCGGGTGTTTTGATCACCACGGATATGGAGTTCCGGTTGTGGTACCTGGTTCGTGACCGCTTTGAGCTTTTCAAATAAAACATTGGTGTCTGCGACCGGGGCTTCGTTCCAGAACATGTCACCGTCTTTGTTAATCGCGATGGTGATGTTTTCTGGTTTGGTTTTGTACGGTTGGTTAATTTCCGCCGGGAGCTTGACCGGAACCGTGTGGGTGACGACTGGGATGGTGATCAGGAAGATGATCAGCAGGACCAACATGACGTCGACCAATGGGGTGGTGTTGATGGTGCTGTTGACTTCGTCTTCGCCGTCACCATCGTTGCCGATTGCCATTGCCATAGTGTGTTCTCTTTCAGATGACAGATACTGAGACTGTACTTTGTGTTTCGTTCAGGAGGAGGTGGCACTGCCACCTCTTCTTGTGTTGCTTACTGTTGTACGCGTTTTGGCAATAATTTGGCTGCGGTCATTTGCAGCCTTGTTGCCTATGCCAAGTAAGGACTTAGGCTTTTTTGGACATCACGCCAGACAAGACGACGGAGTGCAGATCAGCGCTGAAGGCACGGATGTTTTCCATGGCAGTTTTGTTACGACGTACCAGGAAGTTGTAACCGAGTACGGCTGGAACCGCCACAGCGAGACCAATGGCGGTCATGATCAAGGCTTCACCAACTGGGCCGGCGACTTTGTCAATGGAGGCTTGTCCTGCTGCACCAATGGCGGTCAGCGCGTGGTAAATACCCCATACCGTACCGAACAGTCCTACGAATGGCGCGGTGGAACCAACGGTGGCGAGGAAAGCCAGACCATCTTGCAGACGGCTTTGTACTTTGTCGACGGCGCGTTGGATGGACATGGAGATCCAGGAGTTGAGGTCGATTTGTTCTAACAGAGCACCTTCGTGGTGGTCACTGGCTTTGGTGGCGGATTCGGCGATGAAGCGGAATGGGCTGCCTTCTTTGAGGCTGGTGACGCCAGCGTTGACGGAGGCGGCTTTCCAGAACTTGGTTTGCGCTTCTTTGGCTTGGCCACCTAATTTGAATTGGTCAATAATTTTGGTGATGAGGATGTACCAGCTGCCCATGGACATGATGAACAGGAGGAAGAGTGTGCCTTTGGTGACGAAGTCGCCGCCTTTCCAGAGGGCGTCGAGGCCGTATGGGTTGTCGACGACTTTGTCTTTGTCTACTGGGGCTGCGGCTGGTGTGAGGTCAGTGGCGGCTGGGGCTTCTGCTGGGGCGGCTGCAGCTGGTGCGGCGGCGCTGGCGGAGGCGGCAGGAGCACTAGCTTCTGGTGTTTGGGCTTGGGCAGTGACGACGCTGGTGGTGAGGGTGATCACGGCGGCGGCCAGGAGGGCTTTCAGACTGAATTTCATGTGCGTACTTCCTTCGTAAATTGGCATGTCAAATGCTGTTGTTGTTACTGTTGCTGTTATTTGGGTTGGCTTACGTTTGCCTGGCTTGGCTGGCGTTTGCTTGGCCTTACTTAGAGTTACTGCGAGACTTACTGTAAGAGTTACTGGTGTTGCTTTGTTCGGTAGTGCTGACCCGGGCTGGCTTGGCGTGTGGCTTGGCTGGCCCGGGTTTGGTGTGTTTCTTGGTACTGCTGGTATTTCTCGTGTTTATTTCTAATATGTCTTAGGCAGTCTTAGTCGAGCTTCCAGACGTATTGCACTTTGGTGGTGGTCGTTTGGGGCTTGCCGTCCACGGTACCAGGTTTGTTTTTGCAGGTGCCGGAGAGTAATTGGGCACGTACGGCGTTGTCGAGTCCTCTGAATCCGCTGGATTTGTCGATCTTGACGTCGGTGACGTTGCCGTCAGCGCCGATGACGACGGAGAGCATGACGGTGCCTGTTTCTTCGTTGCGTAACGAGGCTCTTGGGTATTCTGGTATGCAACCGGCGGCTTTGAAGTCAATCACGCCTGGCACCATAGAGGGGCCGGCGGGCTTGTTTTCGACAACAGGTTGGGCGACCGTTTTCGGCAGGACATTGCTGTCCGGCTTGACCTGGGATACCTGGGTGATGGTGTTGGGCGTGACGACCTGTTGTTGCACCTGGACTTCTGGCGGTGGTATGAACGGCGGCGGCGGTGCCATCAGCTTGGGCGGCGGCGGTGGCGGTACATCTGGCGGCGGTGGCGGTGGCTTGATCTCTTCGACCAGCTTGGTTTCCATCGGCTTCATGATGTATTCGACTGCTTTGACGCCGAGTCCGTTGATCAGGGCATACACGAGCAATATGTGAAATGCGATTACCAGCCCTATCCCGAACACCTTCTTGCCCGGCTCTTGCTGGTGATTTGAAAAATCCATACCTA
>NZ_JBEONP010000124.1:0-2971 GCF_040544435.1 Undibacterium sp. GrIS 1.2 | reverse complement strand
AATTCTTACGACAGCAACTTAAAAATCCGAGTATTACTATGCGTCTTGCATAAACCCGTTTTATTACAAAATTACGCTTTTTGCGTAAGTCCTAATTAATACACTCATGGTGGGTACCAAGTCGCAAATTGCTGCGGCAATAGAGCGTGGGCCATCGCATCAAAATTCGATTGTTAATTCCCTTGGTGCTGTCGCAATGTTCGCTCTTTCGCGGGGCTCATCCGCTGGAACAGTGTCTAATCTTGGAGCAATAAAGGACGTTGCAGGATCTGGGATGTTGGGTGCCGCCAATTTTCGAGATGTCAGTATTGAGAATAAAGATAAACTCGCCATCGAAATCAAAGATGACGATTTAATATACATAGTCGAAGTCACTCTAAAACAAACACAAACCGATTTGGCCAAGAAAATCTGATTTATTTGGTTCTTCCTAAATCGAAGAAGGACGAAATATACAAGGACAATAAATGGCTACAATTTTTTGCTGTAGACACATCGGTTCAAATCGTATTAAGTCGTGCAATCATTAAGGCAATAAATTTTCTTCCGGCTTTAAAATTAGAAAATTAGTCGTTACAAAATACACGAGAGTTTGATAGAAATTGCGGAAACGGCGCTTACAGGTCGCAGCCCACAGCTGCCGTGTGCTCAACGGGTTCCTTTTGTCCAGGACATTGATCCAGCCATTAATTAAAAATTCCAATTTGTTTGATTTGAGTTGGTTTGTACTCACTCCCTTTGGTTTAAAAAAGGATATGTGAGCTTAAAATAATGGTTGCTATTGCACTTTAATTTGATAATGACTCCATTGAGTGATGTCTGTCGTGGCGTTGTGATTCTTTGTAGTCGCGAATTTAGGAGAGAAATTACTTATGCCACCCAATTTCGGGGGTGCAACGCTAGGGGCGGTCGGAATTTGCTTGAAATTTGTTGAGAATCAAGTGTAACTATAAAATAGACTAGAAGAAAATGTCGTTCGCCTTGCTTTGTGGCGGCTATAAATATTGGCATCTGGAAGAAAATGCATCTTCGCATCGAAGATGCCAGTTATTTTCATCCAAAAAATTGCTAGATATCATCAACGATCGCTTGAGTTACGGTGTGCTGGAAGCAAGATTTGCTCCCTTGGAGCGTAACCAATCAGTGACATTTTTGTAATGGACATCTACAATCGACCAATAGCTGTCAAATCTCGCCGTACCAGTGTAGTCGGCATTTAACATCCAAGGGGTAACGGTGTCCGTGCAGCAGAAAATTACCCGCAACAACCACTACGTACCGCAATGGTATCAGCGAGGATTTCTGGCCAAAGGCCAACACAAATTGTATGTCCTCAACCTGCATCCAGCCGCTAATTTATTGCCAAACGCACAGATCCTTTGGGAACCTGACGTCGAGGAACTTGGCACGAAGCAGGCATTCAAGGAGCTTGATCTCTACACAACTCGCTTAGGCGAGACGCTGAACGACGACATCGAGACATTCCTGTTCGGGAAAATCGATAAGAGCGGTGCGGATGCGGTTCGCGGTTGGATCTCAGGCGACCCTGTCAAGATCCATCACGGGTTTCAAGACTTCTTCGGATACATGGATGCACAGAAGCTACGCACCCCCAAAGGTCTTGACTGGATTCTGAAGCACTACCAGAACCTACCGCAGATGGAGTTGATGAAACAGATGCAGGCGCTGCGGCAGATGCACTGCACCATGTGGTCTGAAGGCGTGCGAGAGATCGTATCGGCCGTGCAGTCACCGGTGAAATTTCTGGTGAGCGACCACCCAGTCACCATTTACCATTCGAAGCTCTCCCCCGACACAACCGAATGCCAATATCCGGGCGATCCGGGCATCGAGCTCGTCGGTTCGCAAACAGTCTTTGCGTTGGATGCGAATTATTGTTTGATCCTCACCAACCTCGAATACGCTGAGGATCCGGAGAAAGCTGCCCTTCTGTCGCGGCGTACGAACGCTCGGTTTCGCGGCAATTCCATGGTGCGTACCGACGTCTTAATTCGCAGTCGCGAACTGAGCGAGGCTGAAGTCCATGCCATCAACTTCGTGCTTAAGACTCGCGCGAGGAAATACGTGGCGTCATCCAATTTGGCCTGGCTCTACCCGGAGCAGCATTGCTCCCATTCTTGGAAGGACATAGCAAAGATTTTGTTGCCGCCTAAAGATCTTTGGGGATTCAGAGGTGAGATGTATATCGGGTATAAGGACGGCACTTCAGCCTATCGCGACAAATTCGGACGGACCTCTAAAGCGCATGAGTACCTGGCCAAGTCGCCGTTAACGAAGGATCCGACACCAGATGCTCTATGCGGCTGCGGCAGTGGACTCGCGTTTCGCGAGTGCTGTGCGGATGTGATGCCACAAAGGCGGCCGTCCTGGAGTGTGATGAGTATCCGCGAGCGCAACCTGGCCCTCGTGCGCGGCGTCAATCGTATCTTGCGATTGGACGACGAGCAGACCACTTGGCTGGATGTTCGTCGCAATCTATCTGACGATCAAGTGCGCCGAATTCATGAAATGTTTGCGGCTCTTTGGCCAACAGACACTCAGTTGGTCGATCTTCTGCCGAGTCCACAGAGCAAGCGATCGCGCGCGTTGTATCTTGGCATGATGGATGCGCGCACGCTTTTAAAAAAAATTACGGGCATGCTTGCGTACGTGGACGAACTTGTTCTTGTCCACCCGTTCGTCAACGCAAACGGTGTCCGGCCGGAATTTAGTCCGATTTATCACCCTGAGCAGTTTCGCGACCAGACTTTGCGTAGTGTGTTCTTGCTAATGGTTCTGGAGCCAGGCATAAGAGCCGGTCGAATTCACCTCGTCCCGGACCCGTTGGACTACGACGCCGGCTTTCGGGATGAGATCGTAAGCGTCCGACGCAACCATCTAGCAATGATGAAATGAACGCGCCACACTCCTTCGTTTCAAAGTTAAGGAGAAGGCATGAGCCACGACCCAA
>NZ_JBEONP010000123.1:0-3146 GCF_040544435.1 Undibacterium sp. GrIS 1.2 | reverse complement strand
CAGGTAGTGCAATGGGTTGTAAATGAATTCTTCGCGGCCGTAGTTGCGTACATGGCGCGCAATGATGTCGCCAGAGAGACAAATCTCGACGCGATTCACATAGCCCTTGACCAGCACTTCCCGATGGCCGTACTCGGTCGGCACCGAGTAGTCATTGCAGCGGTAACGCACCAGCGACAGTGAAGACACGCGAGTGGAAACCTTATGGCACGCATCGTAGGTGCCATGAGGTAATGCCATCAGCGCGGCGGTGTCGCGCTGCATCCGTTCGGCGATGGTTTCCGTTTCACCGCGCAGTTTGGCTTGCTGGCGCTTGATGCAACCATCGAGCAGCTTGGCATTCAAGGCATCAAAGTCACTGGCGATTGGTAGCGGCACCATGAAGTGACGGCGGCTGTAACCAACCAGCCCTTCGACATTGCCTTTGTCGTTGCCCCTGGCCGGCCGCCCGAACTTGTCGTCGAACAGGTAGTGGCTTTGCAGCTCGCCGAACTCCTTGGTGCGCAGGCGTTTGCCATCGCCCAGTATCTTGGCTACGGCGATCTTGGTGTTGTCGTACAAGATCGATTGCGGGATGCCGCCAAAAAACGTAAAGGCAGCGATGTGACCATCCAGGAAGGATTCGGTATCTTCGGTCGGGTAGGCTTTGACAAAGCAGCCATCCGAATGCGGCAGGTCCATGCAGAAATAATGGAAGCGCACCTTCTTGCCGCCAATATAGCCATCGGCTTCGCCCAAATCGACCTGGGCATGACTAGGCCGGTGTGCCAGAGGGATGAACATTTCCTTCTGGCGCGTGGCGACCTTGTAGACGTAATTGCGCACGATCGTGTAGCCGCCGGTGAAACCATGTTCATCGCGGAGCCGTTCCAGAATGCGGTGCGCAGTGTGGCGCTGTTTTACATGGACTTGTTTGTCGGCATCCAGGATGGCATCGATGATGCCAGTGAACGGGGCGAGCTTGGGGGAGATGGTTTCGCTCTTACGCTGGTAGCCGGGTGGCACGGCAAATTGGCACATCTTCTTGACCGTCTTGTGATGAACGCCAAATAGGCGTGCGGCTTCGCGCTCGCTGCATTTGTCGACCATGACGGCACGTCTGACTTTGACATAGAGTTCCACTGAGTACATCCTTTCCGCCCTTCCTTTGCCCCGTTGGGCATCAGAATACAGGCTGGGACTGGTACACTTTCATTCCGCGTTTCTCGCGAAATCTAGCGCGTTTCAGTGGTACATTTTTACACTGCGGTTCTTAGCGCTGAAAATCGTCAAAATCAGGAATACCATAGAGCGCCGTCTTTTCTGCTTCCGAGAGAATGGTCAGTCGCTCGTTGTTGTCACCGCGCATTTATCATTCGCTTTCAGATGTTGTATCGCGCGCACCAGCCCATCCGACACGGGCCAAAGTTTCAATCAGCGTCGTTCGTTTAACTTCAAAGTTGCGACACACGGCGGCCTTTGACATACCGCTGTTCAATGCGGCAATGATGGCGTCTAGTTTCTCGCCAATAATGGCAGCGGGTCTGCCACCGACTCGGCCACGCCGCTTGGCGGCAGCCAGACCGGTAATGACCCGTTCCTGAATCAAAGCACGTTCGTACTAAGCCAGTGCACTGAATACATGGAACAGCAATTCTCCTGATGCTGTGGTGGTGTCCATGCCTTCAGTGAGCGACCGGAAGGCGACCTGCTTGTCCTTCAGCGTAGTCACGATGGAGAGCAGGTGCGACAGTGAACGGCCAAGTCGATCCAACTTCCAGACAACGAGCACGTCGCCGGGACACACGAACTCTAGCGCCTTGGCCAATCCAGGACGATCATCTTTGGCACCGGAGGCATGATCCTCGAACAAGTGGCGGGCATCGATACCCGCCGCCAGCAGCGCATCGCGTTGCATATTTGTGTTCTGTCGATCCGAGTCCGACGAAACGCGCATGTAGCCAACTAATATAAGCGGATAACCATTAAAATTAGGTTTCCGTATAGCACAGCATAGCGACAAGGTTTTCCGTATATTTTAAGCTTTGCATCGGTAATTTTTCTTGGGGTCGCCAATGCGTCGTAAAACACTTGTTTTCCGACAGCACAATATAAAAACAAGCTAAATGCAAATGACTTATATTTGGGCTACAATGTAGCTCACACCATTAAAGGAGTAAGTCATGTCTGCAAATGCAGTTGTCCGTGCCCGGATCGACGAGCACATTAAGGAAGAGGCGACCATCGTGCTTGCGGCGATGGGACTGACCGTTTCCGACGCCTTTCGCATAATGCTTACACGGGTTGCTCACGACAAGGCGTTGCCTTTCGAGCCATTGGTGCCGAATGCAACTACCATCGAGGCAATGAAGGAAGCACGCCGTGGTGGCTTGAAGTCATTTGCTACTGTTGAAGATTTGATGGCGGATCTGAATGCGGACGATTGAACAGACCGGGCAGTTCAAGCGCGACTATAAACGCGAAGCAAAAGGGCCGCGCCGGCATACGCTGATGGACGATTTCGCGGCCGTCATCACAGCCCTAGCAAACGACCAGCCACTTGCCGAGAAATACCACGATCACATGTTGACCGGCGATTGGAAGGATCACAGGGATTGTCATGTTAAACCCGACCTGATATTAATTTATCGCAAACCAGATGACGCAGTGTTGCAGCTCGTTCGCCTTGGCTCACACAGTGAGCTTGGCCTGTGATTCAGTTAATTGGACAAATTCCGCCGGTTTGGGCTTACAATCCCAACTGAGAAATGGAACGACGCTTTCGATAACAAGACAATTGCGGACGCGGTTCTCGACCGTTTGGTATGTAGTTCCCACTACCACAAGCGGTCCGGCGCGTCGTTAAGGCAAAAAGTTAGAGATACTAAATAAGGTAGTGTCAACTTACGGGCTGCGGGAAAATTTTGTAAAGTAGCGTGATGGAAACATCCCTACGCTACCGCGGCTTCCGCTATCCGGCAGAAATCATTAGTCATGTCGTGTGGCTCTACTTCCGGTTTGCGCGGAGTTTTCGCGACATACAAGAGCTTATGGCCAGCCTTGGCATCATCATCACGTACGAGACGATTCGCCTGTGGCGAAGACGCCAATCATGCCGGGTGTCGAGTATCGCTAGCACAAGGGCCTAAACAACCGGGCCGAACTCT
>NZ_JBEONP010000122.1:0-3163 GCF_040544435.1 Undibacterium sp. GrIS 1.2 | reverse complement strand
CACTTCTTGTGTTTCACTATCTTTCTTACCTCTACTTCCCCGCCTCTCGACGGGAGCCGAACTATAGCAAACCTACCCTCCCTTTGGCAAGCGCTATTGCATGGATACATGCAATAGTTGCGGATTATTGCACTATAACTAAATTCGTCGTTTATATTTTTAAGGAGGGGGCATTAAATCAGGTAAAAATCAGGCTAAAAAAGGGACTCAATACATATTTAGTTTTTCAGGCTACTAGTCTTATCAATCTGATCTGCTGATAAAAGCAAAAACTGCACAGCACGTTCAAAGAGTGGCTCTTTTTCCAAAAAACGAACTCTTCCGTGACTAATCATTCGCCTAAACATACGGGCACTAACTACTGAAGGCTTATTCTGTCCCTCTAAACTAAGAACAAGATTGCTAAAGTTAGGATTTACCCAATTAAGCCGCCCTATGCTTGGATTACCACCTAAATTAATTTCCAGTGCGACTCCGCTACGTAGTTTCTCCTGGATGTATTCAGGACTTAGTTCAATTTGAGTTTCTGCGGTATCTACGTCTTTACCTTCAGCCGGCAATTCTCGATCAAAAATTTGATCAAGCATTTGTACTTTTAAATCCAAGTCTTTAATTGCTTGCTCTAAATAGTGCTGATTTTTTGTCAAATTACTTGGATCATAAGATTCATTATGACCAGCTTCAGGGTTATTTACGAAGTTACTAAAATGTTCGTGAATCGCAGACAAAGTAGGTACATGGGTGAAGGTCTGAGAATGCGAGGATCGCAATACATTAGTGTGCGCATCGACCAGCCAGTTTAATAATTTTTGCTGCTGCATTAAATCCCAAGTAATTAATGCAAGGCCTTCACGTAAGGTATTCAGAATAATAGGAAGCAAAGCAAACAATTGCGCTCGGTCGTCCTCTTTGAGCTTTGGGATAATACTCCACAGCAAATCCGGTACTAGCAAGCGATAACGGCGCGCACGCTTCGAATCGCTACGCTCGGCTAGCTCAATTGAATGCACCCATGTATTTTCTAAAAAATCTTGCAAATAACTATCAATTGTCAGTCCTTGCAAGGCCTCCCCCAATTGCGCCGCAGTGTGTGCGAAACGAAGCGTGCGATTTTGTATTTGCTCAACAGCATCAATCGTGCGCTCAATATTTTTATCACTAGCCCTAAGCTCTTTGGCAATAAAGGCATCGAATTCGTCTAACATTTTGGCGAACAACGACGGACTTTCATTCTCGTCTTGCAGCAAAGCTTCCACAATACGACAAATTTCTTCGGTGATATGTTTGCCACTTGGATCGAGCTGCTTCAAACCCAAAGAAATTGATCCAATACGATTGACCAACATGCGAGCCGGATGTCCCTTTTGAGTTAGCAAAGATGTATCTCTTAAGGCAACCTTCAATACTAAAAATTGTAATCGTCCTAGCTGCGCGCGAACCTCGGCCGGGACTTGATTATCACGCAAAATAAATTCAAATAGCATCGCGACAATGTCGATAGTCATCTGCTCATCGACATTTTTAGTCATTTCATTAAGAGAAGATCTTTGCTCTAAAATAAGATTACGAACCTCGCCTTTTCCGTCCAGTATATCGGCAGTAGAGGGCGTATAAGATCGCTGCATACCACTCAAAGACTGAGAAAGATGAGTACCATTATTGGACTCTGTTTTAATCGTATCGTTGTTAACTGCCCCGTCACCACGAACGATATTATGTGCGGAGGGTATTGCTTGACCAGCCGAATCGGTAGCGTTACCGTATATCTTGCCGCTCTGATTATCGGCGCTATAAGTTTCTCTCCTATTAATACCAGAAGTACGCGGATCATAGGACGAGGCATCTGGCTGAAGCTCACTCCCAGAGTTTTGCATTCCATGCATACCGCTATTTCTAAACCCGGCTGCGGCGGCCTTATCCTCGAGAGGAGCATCATTAGAGAAAAATTTTCTTAGTGCGCTACCTACAGTCTGCCCACCTGACAACCAGCCAAATTTACTCTCTTTGGCATCTTTAGCTGCGGTGAGGTCAACGGGTTGAGGCTGTTGAGAGGCATTAGAATCCAAGCCAGAGTACTGGTTACTTGTAGATAAACCGTTGGTCATCCCACGCAAAGAATTAAATAATTGCTCCATGCGACGTTTTGGCGTGTCTGTAGAAATAGCTCTAGAGTCTACGTCATACCGCTTACCATCAATTTTATAGCTAGAAGAATCAGAAAAGCGTGATCGACTGCTCGGGGACAATTGCTCTAAATCATCGTCATCAGTCGCATCACTTATTGAGGCATCTTCCGATGATAGTAGAGTTGAAGTTGGGGATTTTTTTATTTTCAGTTGCAATTGCGCCGCCAGACCATGTTTGGCCAAATGCGTGTTTACATCGTTATAAACAGTCGATACAAACACCGCAAAATTCTCTGCCAATTGTTCCAGTAAAATCGTTGACAGGTCTGTGCTGAGTCCAAAATTTTCAATTGCAGTTGCAATACAGCGCGAGAACAAATAAGGGCGAAAAGGATTTTCTCTTTCCTTGATGGTGTCTTGACCAAATAACAATGCTACTCGAATATTAAGATCGCGCAACTGCTCTTCAGCCTCGCTGCGAAACCTTTTAGTAATATCGTTAATACGTAGTTCGTCTTCAAAAGCAGAAGAATCCACTAAAGAGAGGCTGTCCGCGCTGGCAGTCAACGCAGATGATGGACGGAAAGTATTGTAAGTGGTTTGAAAACTACGATTGAGCAACTGCTCCATACTTTTCCCCATTTGCTGGGTCAAAGATTCGCCTTTGTCTCGGAGCACCGCTCGTGCGTTCAGCAAGCGACCTTGCTCGGATGAGTAACTGGCATCTGCGCGCACAAATAAAGCCTCTATACTTCGCGGCAAAGTTTTTTGCACAGCAACTAAAAACGCGCGCATAAATTCTGCACGCGTGCTGGCTAGTAATTCGTTTGGATCCATATTCTTCCTTGTATTTAAGCTTGGCAGCTTGCATGGAGAACAATCCGAACTATAAACCAAATACCGAAGTTATGTATATTGCAATACGCTTAAAATATAAGAGCTTTTGAGGTTCTTGCAAAACGAAACACCGGAGAGTAATTTTATTGCGAGAAGCGCAAAATAGATGAGAAAGGAGCGGCCATTTCTGGCAAGATGAA
>NZ_JBEONP010000121.1:0-3207 GCF_040544435.1 Undibacterium sp. GrIS 1.2 | reverse complement strand
AGGGGTCGATTTGTTTTAGGTGCAATAAGTGACGGTAGGAGATCGAGCACTGGCGTGGGGGTAGTTCTGTAAGTCAATGATTTTATTAAGGTTTCAGCTCGTCGTTTTTCAGCGTATTGTGTCCTACCAAATTGAAGGAGACAAACGATGCAAAGCTGGCAAACAACGTATCTGGGTCTGAAGGACCTTCCGCGTGAACTTAGTACCTTTGAGTTACAAGCGTTTTTCACTTTTAGTCGTTCAGAACACGAAGTAATCAATCTGCGCCGAAGCGATACCCACAAATTGGGACTTGCTTTGCATATCGGATTTTTACGTCTGAGTGGGCGTACACTCAATGCGATTCGTGTTGTCCCTGCGTCACTCTGGATTCACCTGGGCAAAGAGCTTGGCGTACCACCTCCTGAGGTGGCATCACTTAAAGCCATGTACAGACGTGGCAGGACATTTTTTGATCATCAACAGCTCGCTCAAGAAACGCTAGGCTTTGGTTGGCCTACTGATCACCAGAGGCGTTCCTTTGTGCATGCCTTGCGCGATGAAGCCATCCGATTTAGTGACAAAGATCAACTGCTTAATTTTGCCCGGCGCTGGCTGTATGACCGCCACTTTCTCATTGAGCATGACCGCGCATTGCGCAGTCAGATCGTCGCAGCACTAAATTTGCTTGAAGCGGAAACTGGCGCGACCATTGCGACAACCGTCCCCTGTGCCTTGTTGGATAAGTGGCACGACAGTTTGGCCCAATTTCGTCCAGATGGTCAAATTCAACAAAGCTGGTTATGGGAAGCCCCTGCCAAACATTCGACTGTACAGATTTCCCAAGTGTTTGAACGGCTCAATCTGCTCTACAGTCTCGATATTCACAAGCACTTGGGTGACTTGAGTGATCTCATCGTGCGCAGGTATGCTCGTCAATTGGCCAATCGGCCGCCATCGGTGGGTGCCAGAATTAAAGAACCCAGACGGACCGTAGAAGTGGCGTGTTTTCTGCGCTACTGCTTATTTACCACCACTGATCAGGCTATCTCGATGATTCAACGCCGAGTGACGGATCTGTGGCGTTTGGCAAGAGATGAAGTGCCTGATACCGTCAACTGGGCAGTGCTCTATAAAAAATTAATCGCAGATTTGGCTGGATTGACTGCACAGGGCGACCTCACCAATGACCAGTTGCGCTTGCGCGTGATAGAACTGGTTCAACTCAATGAACAAGCCAAACCACCGAGCCGTGCTTCCTTGGTACGCGAGCGTCTATTTGATGGAATTCGACCAGTACGCTCTTTGTTGGCCGAAATTGGTAAGTTGCCCTGGCAAGCTGACGAGGGAAATCCGGTTCTCGCTGCTCTCAACGCGCTTCTCAAATTGTATGCTGACAAAGTGCGGGAGCTGCCAGCGGAGATGAACGTACCTCATCTTGGGCGGGTCTGGTTATCGGCGATTACAGGTGAAGACAGAGACAAGGCGATGCGCGCATTAGAGGTCGCCACCTTATTTTCGTTGCGTCGTTGTATCCGTAATGGCTCGGTATGGGTGAATCACAGTCTTCTTTTTCGTGGACGGGCGCGCCTATTTTTTACACCAGAACGCTGGGCAGCGGAGTCTAAACGACACTATACTCGGTTAAATTTGCCGCCCAAGGCAAGCACGTTTTTAGCCCCGCTACTTGTCCGAGTACGTGCTGGCGTGGCGGCTGTGGCACAAGCCGCCAGAGAGGGCAAACTACGTGTTGATGATGAGCTACATCTCACGGCAATGCCTGCCGAAGATGAGGATCCTAAAGTCATTGAGCTACGTAGTCAGCTCGACAAGCGGCTGGGCGAGGTACAGTTACCTGAGGTTATTTTACAAGTGGATGCCCAGGTTCGGTTCAGCTGGATCATGTTGGGACGCGAACCACGTTCGACTGAAGAACTGCTGATGGTCTACGCCGGCATCTTGGCACACGGTACCAGCCTAACATCGGCCGAATGCGCGCGAATGATACCGCAGTTGTCGGCCGTCAGCATTCGTCAAGCAATGCGCTGGGCAGGCGACGAACGCAGGTTGAGTCAGGCCTGTAGCGCAGTGCTGGAATTCATGCAACGTCAACCGATTGCCGCAACTTGGGGACGATCAGACCTGGCATCTTCGGACATGATGAGTATGGAGACGACCAAACGCGTTTGGCAAGCCAGACTTGATCCCCGGCGCAACACGCCTTCCATTGGAATTTATTCTCATGTGCGCGACCGATGGGGTATTTCGTATGCCCAACCTTTTGTGTTAAATGAGCGTCAGGCTGGGGTTGCGATTGAGGGGGTCTTACGTCAGGAGCGAATGGAACCCAGTCAGTTGGCAGTGGATACCCACGGCTACACTGATTTTGCAATGATGCTGGCGCGCTTGGTCGGCTTTGATCTTTGCCCTCGTTTGAAAGAATTAAAACAACGCCATTTATTTTTGCCGCGTGGCATGGATATTCCAGCTGAAATTGCTGCGGTATGCGATGCGTCCATCGACATCGATTTAATTGAAAAACATTGGGATACTTTGGTGCATTTGGCGGCATCGGTGATGAATGGGAATGCCAGTGCAGTGGCGGCATTGGCGCGATTTGGTTCTGCTGCCCGTGGTGAACCAGTCTATGAAGCGGGTGTTCAACTCGGACGATTACTGCGCACCGCTTTCCTGGCCGACTACTTTGTGAATACTCCCTTCAGGCAAGAACTGCGTCGGGTACTTAACCGTGGTGAGGCAGTCAACGCTTTGAAGCGTGCCATCTATACAGGACGCATCAGCCCGGCACAGGCCAAGCGAGCAGATGAAATGCAGGCGGTGGCCGACGGTTTGAGTTTGTTAGCCAACACCGTAATGGCATGGAATACGATGCAGATGCAGGGAGTAGTGAATCGCTGGGCAAATCGACGGCAAATCATTGAGGCAGACATTATGGCCAAGATCGCTCCGACGCGCCTAAGCGGTATCAATTTACGGGGAGTTTTTAGGTTTCCAGTGGAGCGTTACGCTGCAGATTTGATGCCTTCACTGGTACCGACGATAAATGCAGTGAATAGCTAAAACCGGCGACAGTTTGACGCCACATAACCGATGAAAAACAACGAGCTGAAACCTTAATGAAATCATTGACTTACAGAACTACCCCCACGCCAGTGCTCGATCTCCTACCGTCACTTATTGCACCTAAAACAAATCGACCCCAAATCA
>NZ_JBEONP010000120.1:0-3371 GCF_040544435.1 Undibacterium sp. GrIS 1.2 | reverse complement strand
ACGGGGACGGATAATTGGTCATCGTCATCGAACTATAACTGGCAAACATCAACAAAACCTACGCCAGTTATTGATCAGCCATTCCGGTTTCAGGGTCAGCAGTTTGATGAAGAGACTGGGCTGCATTACAATCGGTTTCGATATTATGATCCCGCGGTGGGACGGTTTGTTTCTGAGGATCCTATTGGATTAGCGGGCGGTACCAACCAGTTTGCTTATGCGCCCAATCCGATTGGGTGGTTAGACCCTTATGGACTTGCATGCAATCCGGCGAAAGCGACACACATCACTTATACCGGCATGAAAGACGGCAAGCCTTATGTTGGCTATGCAAGTATGCCTGGAAAACAGTCGGCGGAAGCTGTTCTTCGTTATCGATACAACGGTAATTTTAGCGTGTTTGACGCAGGAGCCGCGCCTGAACCTATCTATAGTGGGTATGGTCAGGCCGGAAAAGATACTGCTCGCGGACTGGAACAACGTACGTTCGAAAAGATGGGCGGATTGGATAAAACATCCAATAAGCAAAATCCTGTAGGAAAGAATAATAAACGCCGCAAGAAATATCTCAAGGCTAATGATCAGCACAACAAGTGCTCTTGCTATACAGGTAAAGCCAGCGATGACGATTGTGATTAAAGATAATTTAAGGAAAAATATAAAATGCGAGCTTTTTGGAAAAAGGATGGAGTTGTTTGTTTAAAATTAAAAGAGAATCTTTACACGCTTGCTCAGATGGTTGATGAAAGTGCATATATGCGTTTTTATGCAATCAGCAATCATGAAGATGTGTGGGGAAAAATTGATTTGAATACAGTAGCGCCACTATTCTGTGTATCTGTGGGTAATGCATTGATCCAACATCTAGGTGTGCGCCGTGTGCCTGATAAGGAAGTGATCCCTAGTCATGCACCTTTTGAGCGGTATTTCATCAAGCCAAATATTAATTATGAGGGGCCTTTCGTTTACCTTGGCGGCAAGTTAATTGATAAAGGCGAAAATGCGCAAGAAGACATGACCCGCGCCCCGGTAAAAATTTCTGATTTAAGCGTCAGCAAGCATCTTGATGTAATTCATCAACATGAACTAACGCCTATGTGGGGTGATAAAGATTCTGCGGCACGGTTGATTCATTTTTTTGAAACCGGGGAGAATTTCAACGGATTAAAGGAGGCAGTTTTTCCTGAGTTAGAAAAAATTGATCATCATGTAAATCGCGATACGGAAACCTATCGCGCCATCAAAAAAATTTATGCCACCAAACCGTAATTTGTTCGAGATAAATTTTAAAAACACCTAGCCCATCACGCAATTCCTATGCGCTCTATAAGCCAGATAGACTCAAAACCCGCATGTATAAAGCGTGACAGGACATGCCTATTTTAAATTTTCCATCACATGTAAAAAAGGTGCGCATGAAGAAGTGCAGTTCAAATGGAACGCCGACCATCAATTACAAAACGCAACAGTCATGCGCCACGGTGTAACGCAGACCACCAGTTATGAATACGACGCATTAGGCAGACGTACCAAGAAAACAGATGCCTTCGGTGCCACCGAATATTTGTGGGATGGCGATCTGATGATCCATAGTCAGCGTGGCAACAAGGCTTCTCTATTCGTGTTTGAACCAGACAGTTTTATACCACTAGCGACCATCCAGGACGAAAATACCTATTGGTATCAATGCGATCAAATCGGCGCGCCACAAGAGCTGACAGATCAAGTTGGCGAGATTGTATGGGCTGCCGATTACAAGGTCTGGGGTGAGGCGAAAGTGCGCGATGTGGTGCTGAAGACGGGGACGGATAATTGGTCATCGTCATCGAACTATAACTGGCAAACATCAACAAAACCTACGCCAGTTATTGATCAGCCATTCCGGTTTCAGGGGCAGCAGTTTGATGAAGAAACTGGTTTGCATTACAATCGATTCCGATATTATGATCCCGCGGTGGGACGGTTTGTTTCTGAAGATCCTATTGGGTTGGCGGGTGGAATGAATAATTTTTTGTATGCGCCAAATCCGGTTGGGTGGATTGATCCATTGGGCTTATTTGGCGCGAACGCATTAGCGAAATATAAGCATAACTCTGATGGGACTTTGAAAAGTGCGACCGCGAAAATTAGACCGGAAGACTTAAACACCGGGTCAAGTACAAACGCATCATCAAGAGCCAGAGCTCGATCATTCGGTTGCCAAAACGATGATGCAGGTCACGCAATTGGCAATCAATTAGGTGGGGATGGTGGTGTCAATGGTGTATTTCCTCAGGCGCTAGGAATCAATAGGGGACAATTTCGAACATTTGAAACCGACATTTTTAATAGCGTAAAAGCTGGAAATAGCGTTATTGTTCGAGTTGTTCCTCAATACTCCAATGGATCAACACGACCAGATGAAATACTTTATCAAGTTCGTGAAAATGGAAAAACAAGATCCGCTACATTCACAAACCCATGCTGTTGCTAGAAAGGCCAATACCAATGAATGCTTATGAAACGATAGATGCATATTTGAAAGAAATGCTGGATTGGGAGAATTCATATTATGCAGAAATGCGCAGTGAATCATTTAAAAATAACCTTGATAACTACAAGCTACGAAGCAGAGAAAAAGCAAGAATAGATCTGGAAATAATTGTATATAAATATTTAACGAGTAAAGCCATTGCTATTATTGGCGAAGCCGTTTTACAAGGTATGGCGGTAGGGAGGCCACGAATTTACGATCAGGTTTTGAGTCCTGATGTCGACGTCATTGGAAAAACGGCCAAAGTGCTGGCAATGAGAGGCGATGGCGGAATGTTTTCCCCATTTTATCTCTATACATTGGTGTTAGAAGGGGATGATTGGAAAATTAAGGAAGTGCACCATAGTCATGATAAGCTGACATGGAGCAAAGCAAAGTCACTTTAATGAAAGAATCAACAGATTGGTGTCATCCATTCACCTCAAGTAGTCAAGAAGTCGAACAAATACTCAAGGGTATAAATAATTTTATCTGAGGGTATCCGGGAGTTTGTGTAAACGGTTTTTAAAATAAACGTTTGGCACACGTTCACCGAACATAATGGTAAACCGATTTAACGCCGCTTTCCATTCGCGAATCGGCATCGCCCATTTCCGGCTGATGTTGTCGAGTGCCAGGAAAAACAATTTGAAGACCGTAAGGCGTATTGCAATACGCCGCATGGAATCGTTGAGAAATTCATAGTTGTAAAAAAACGGCAGCGTATTTGAAACCCTGTTTCTTCCGCCGACCAACTTACCGACGAAACCGGCTTTGATGGCCGCTATCAACGCTATTGCTATAACGCTGCGGGAGAACTCACGCATCTGATCGAGGCTGGTGGTAGCCAATTCGGTCC
>NZ_JBEONP010000119.1:0-3856 GCF_040544435.1 Undibacterium sp. GrIS 1.2 | reverse complement strand
TGCATATAACAGTCACTATCAAACTCCAAGGTAAACAGATAAACTGTATGCATATACAGTTAAAAATCTCTACCTCCCGCAATGAAGCAAGTCTTACCAAACCCGCTGTACTACCTTTGTAATTTCCAACTAGTACTGGATTGGGTCAGTGAACGATACGATGATGTGTTAATTCCTGAAGAGCGTACGTTCATTGCAGATTTCGGTAACTTGCCACAAGTCTCACAAGCCTTATTTGTCCGCATGGTCATGCGTAAAGGCGACTATTTCCGTCAAAGCAAACTGAGTTATCCTGAGATAGGTGACACACATCAAGCGATGTTGCCTTTGATTAAAGTAGGATGGATTAACCCTGATCCGATATTGACGCTAGACCAGCTTTTTGAGCTTCTACAAAAGCCAGAAATTGTTGCCGTATTCTCACTCACCAGACCAATTAAACAGCTCCGCAAGGCAGAACAACTTGACTATCTTCGTGACGATCTTCCCGGCGTTAGCACCCAAGCAAAGGTATTCTCGGCCTGGCATCCTTCCTCAAAAGAATCAGTAGCACACATTCAGAACAAAGCCCTCTGTGACCGCTTGCGCCTGATCTTCTTTGGTAATTGGCAGCAAGACTGGTCAGAATTCGTCTTATCTGATCTCGGTATTTATCGCTATGAGGCAATCCCATTCTCAATGGCGTCGCGAGGATTTCAAACGCGTCGTGATATCGAGGATTACATTGCCTTACAAGCCTGTCGCGAATTGTTTCATGCGGAAGAACCCATTGCACTGGTACTCGGTGAGTTAGCAAAGACCACTAGCGAGAATGACTGGATCAATCGACGGCGCGATAAGCTCCTGTTCCAGCTGGGACAACAAGCAGAAAAGCAAAAAGACTGGGCTCAAGCATTAGCTGTTTATGAGATGAGTCGTTATCCAGGAACCAGGCTGCGTACCATCCGCGTATTAGAAAAGATGGGGCAAAGTGCCGCTGCATTACAGCTTCTCAACGAGGCCCTTAGCACGCCTGAGAGTGATGCCGAACTCCAGCAGCTACAGCGTAGTGCGCCACGCCTGAATCGTAAGCTAGGCCATCAGAAACCAGTGACACCAACGATGTCTAAAGCCGACATCATTACACTCCGACTACCGTATCCCGACACGTCGTTTTACGTCGAAGGCGTCGTTAAAGATCATCTGATGCAAGAAGAAGCACCGGTCTACTATGTTGAGAATACGCTGATCAATTCGCTATTTGGCTTGCTATGTTGGACAGCTATTTTTAAGCCTATCCCGGGTGCATTCTTCCATCCTTTCCACCGCGGGCCAGTCGATTTAACCAGTGCTGATTTCCATCAACGACGACAGGGCGACTTTGCTGCTTGCCTAGTCCAGCTTGATTCTGATGAGTACCTCACCACCATACGTCACACCTACCAAGCCAAACAAGGTATTCAATCGCCTTTTGTCTTTTGGAGTGCCTTAGATGAGGACTTGCTCAATCTTGCCTTAACCTGTATTCCTGCGCAGCATCTACGGCATTGGTTTCACCGACTCTTGTCCGACATTAAGGCGAACAGAAATGGCTTTCCTGATTTAATCCAGTTCTGGCCAAAAGATCAGCGTTACAACATGATTGAAGTCAAAGGTCCTGGTGACCGTCTGCAAGACAATCAGCAACGACTAATCGACTACTGCACCCTACATCAGATGCCAATCTCAGTGTGCTACCTCGAATGGCTTGAGGAAACTCAGTGAGTCTCAAACTCTACACTGTTGCAGTGCGTGCTCTGTGTGAATTTATTGCAAAACAAGGTAACCTCGATCTTCGTTTTACGCCATCTCCCTCGGCGCAAGAAGGGATAGAAGGTCATACGCAAGTCACGTCCCGCAGAGCGGCCAGCTACCAGCGTGAAGTCCGGCTCGAAGGCCGCTATTCAGAGCTACTGGTTAAAGGTCGAGCGGATGGCTATGATCCTGAACATCAACAGCTAGAAGAAATCAAGACCTATCGCGGCAACTTGACTACGATGCCGGAGAATCACCGGCAACTGCATTGGGCACAAGCTAAAGTTTATGCTCATTTGCTTTGCCAAAAGCTGGCTCTGTCCCAGCTCAACGTCGCGCTAATCTACTACAACGTCGATTCCCAACAAGAAACACCCCTAGTAGAAATCTATACGGCGCAAGTATTAGCATCTTTCTTCGATGGTCTATGTCATCAGTTTTTAACTTGGGCTAAGCAAGAGCTAGTGCATCGGGAACAACGTGATGGCGCCATAAAGGAGATGCGTTTCCCCCACCCATATTTTAGAGCGGGGCAGCGTGAGCTGGCAGAGGCCATTTACCGAGCCAGTAACCGTACCTGCTGCTTATTGGCACAAGCACCGACCGGTATCGGTAAAACGATAGGCAGCTTGTTTCCTATGCTCAAAGCCAGTGCCGAACACCAGCTCGATAAAATCTTCTTCCTTGCCGCAAAAACGTCAGGTCGCCAGTTAGCGTTGCATGCAATTCAAACGCTACAAGAAAACCTGCCACGCACGACTTTACGAACGCTGGAACTCGTCGCTAAAACCAATGCCTGTGAGTTCCCGCAAAATGCCTGTCATGGAGACTCCTGTCCTTTAGCAAAAGGGTTCTATGACCGTCTACCTTCTGCACGCACGGCGGCCTTACAAGTGCCGATCCTAAATCAAGAGAATTTACGTTCAGTCGCCTTAGCACATCAGGTCTGTCCCTATTACCTCAGTACAGAAATGGCGAAATGGTGTGATGTGATTGTCGGTGACTATAACTACTACTTTGACCTGAACGCCATGTTGTATGGACTAACCATCAGTCATGCCTGGAAGATTGGTTTACTAGTTGATGAGGCGCACAACATGGTTGCCAGAGCGCGTGCCATGTATACAGCAGAGCTGAGTCATCGACAACTTAAGGTGGTACGTAAGCAAGCACCGGCGATCTTAAAAAAGTCATTAGACCGGCTTCGTCGCCAATGGCTCGCATTAGAAAAAGCGCAGGAGTGCCAGCAGCAACAACAGCGCTACAACGATCAACAGCAAGCTTATGTCGTTCATGCCGAACTGCCTGATAAGTTCGGTAAAGCCTTAATCACTCTTTGCTCTGAAATAGGTGCTTACTTTGCAGACAATCCAATTACCATTAGTCCAGAACTACAGCAGTTTTATTTCGATGCTTTACTCTTTAATCGCTTAGGTGAGAGCTTTGGAGATCACTCACTATTTGACGCGACAGCGACGAACGGCGACTCGATACTTTGCATCAGAAACATCATTCCAGCCCCGTTTCTCAAACCTCGGTTTAAAGCAACACATACCAGTGCCTTATTCTCCGCCACCTTAAGTCCTTGGAATTACTACTGTGATTTACTGGGTATGCCAGAAAGCACTGCATGGGTCGATGTGGAATCCCCCTTTAGCGCTAACCAGTTAGCTGTGAATATCATTGAAACAATATCGACCCGCTATACAGACCGTGATCATTCTTTAATCCCGATGACGACCTTAATGGCGCAACAATATGAAGAAGCACCGGGCAATTATTTGGCCTTCTTCAGTAGCTTTGAGTACATGGATCAAGTTGCACGTTTGTTCCAAGAACGCTTTCCATCAATCACGATATGGACACAAACAAGGCGTATGGATGAATGCGCCAGAAAACATTTTTTAGAAAACTTCACGGAGTCCAGCCGAGGGATAGGATTTGCCGTCTTAGGTGGGGTCTTTGGTGAGGGAATCGATTTGCCCGGTGCGCGCTTGATTGGCGCTTTTATTGCGACACTGGGATTACCCCAAATGAATCCGGTCAATGAGCAGATTAAACAACGTATGCAGCAGTTATTCGG
>NZ_JBEONP010000118.1:0-3894 GCF_040544435.1 Undibacterium sp. GrIS 1.2 | reverse complement strand
TAACGCCATCGGTTGCCTGGAATCCCGTCAATCGACCATGTGGATGTTGTTGGGCACTACGCAGAGCAGATTCTGCAGTGACTGACAAAGGCACAATTCATTTAAGCGCTTGATACCTGTATTCGCTGGTACAACGAAAAACGTATTACGATGTCTCTTGGCTATCTCAGCCCAATCGAATACCGAGAGTGCCTAGGTTTGACAACGTAAATCAGTCCAAGAAAATATCCGCACCCCCCAACACTTCTGGGGCACTTTACGTGAATAGTTCCGTTAATTAATCACCTAGTAAGTATCATGTTCAATATCGCTAACCTTACGCATATCTGCGACAGAGTGATTGTCATCAATACTAGTAATAGCGTCAGCGTAACGCATGTCAAGCTTGATGTTGTCGTGGCCATATGCATGGGTGGCGAACACCTGTGCACCCAGCGAAGGATCGCGTGCGGTGAGACTTAGCATTACGCGGATATTAGACATCGTCAATGCAGGTTCTGTCGCAATAGCGAACCCAAGACTCCGTCTTGGGTTCGCTATTGCGACAGAACCTGCATTGAATAAGACACGAAGCGACTTGAGAAGTTTGGACTTTTCCGTACACCCCTATACTTCTTTTCGCAACGTTCGCCAGCGAACAGATCAACTTGCTGAATAGGCGAATAGTTCGTCTGTAGTCTCTTTGCCGAATTCTGTTTCGATCAATCATTTTGAGCCTATTAATATCTGTGCACGATCCGATAGGTGGTGTGAAGCCACCACGAAGTCAATTCGTGCGTCAAGTAAAAGTCCTAAACAAATCATTTACTTGCTAGTTTCATGTCTAGCGCAATTGGCTCATCGCTCTTTAATAGAACTATCCGACATAGATCACAAAAAAACACGATTTCGTTACGAGTATTAATGAGTGTTAACCATTTGAAGGAAATAATATGAACGGCCTTAAACGTTACAGTAGTAACCTATTCTATTCTGCAGGATTTCTGCTAGCAGCACTCTTGGCAGGATGCGGAGGTGGCAATCAGGGACGGGATCCGATACTGGGATTGCCCACCGCAGACTTAACCAGCGTCGCCGTAACTCCGGCGAATAGCTCAGTTGCCGCTGGCAACACCCAGCAGCTAGTCGCAACGGCGACGTTTGCAGACGGATCAACTCGCGATATCACTGCGGTGTCGGTATGGACCTCGGCGGCACCGGGCGTTGCCACTGTCAACAGTATGACGGGTCTTGCTACCGGCGTCGCCACTGGCACCGCGGCAATGACGGCAAGCTTCCGTAGCAAAACGGGGGCTGCTAACGTCACTGTACTGCCACCAGCCGTAATCTCGATTGCGCTGACACCGGTTAACCCAACCGTCAATATCGGAGCGTCGCTTCAATTGGTGGTGATCGGAACGTATTCGGATAAGACAACCGCCGATCTGACTAGCGTCAGCAAGTATATTTCTGCCAGTCCTGCTATCGCGAGCGTCAATAATACCACCGGGATGAGTAATGGATTGTCTGGCGGGAGTTCAGTTATTACGGCAAGTTATGGAACGCAATTAGCCACCACGATCATCACGGTTCCCGCAGCGACTCTGTCCTCAATTACAGTGACGCCAGCCAATGCGTCTATTTTGGTCGGTGCTACCCAGGCTTATACGGCTACCGCAATTTATTCGGATAACTCGACGGTCAACATCACACAGTCGGCTATCTGGGCTTCGGGAAATACAGTCGTTGCATCGGTGACCTCAACGGGACTTGCAACCGGCTTTTCCGCTGGCGCAACTATGATTTCGGCAACTTCCGGCACTAAATCTGGCAGCGCGAATCTGATCGTGAATGCGCCCATCAATCCACCGGCAAGTAGCATTAATCTTGGTACTGCGACTACCTTTGGCGTACTCGCCGGCACCTCCATCACCAATAACGCTGGCGGCACCACGTTGGTCACAGGCGATGTGGGATCACCATCGCAGACTACCGACCCAGTCCAGGCTCTCGGTTTCACCAACTATAAATCTGGTGCGGTGTTAACCAACGCGCTGGCAGACCTGCAAACCGCCATCACAGATGCCAATAGTCGCATTTGCGACATTAATTCGGCTGCCGGCATCGACCTGGGCGGCTTGACTCTTACTCCCGGCGTGTATTGCTATGCGGGTGCCATCAGCATTACCGGCACCTTTACCATGAGCGGACCTGGCGTATATATATTCAGAACCAGTTCGACCCTAAATACTACCGCGAATTCGATTGTGGCTCTAACCAACGGCGCAACGTATGACAGCGTGTTTTGGGTTCCAGTTGGACCTACAACTCTAGGTGCAAATAGTGTATTCAAAGGAACCATACTGGGTAAAGCGGCGGCGATCACTTTAGGTGATGGCGCATCGCTTCTCAACGGTCGTGTATTGACCGGCGCAGCCGCAACGCTAGCCAATAACAAGATAACAAAATAAGTAGCTAACCACCCAAGTGGACAGGTCCAATGACTTGTCCTGTTCAAACAAAATAAGCGACTGGTGACTTTTACTGTTACCAAGTTTCTTTGAATGGAGAAAATGATGAAATTACTCAAACAATTCGGCACTCTCGGCCTGGTCGGCTGCACTATGTTGACCAGTCAGATCGCCCTCGGCGATGATGATTTTAACAATCCCGAGTGGGCAAATTCAGCATGGTATATCGGCGCAGGCATAGGTAAATCACGCGCCACTATTGATGATAAAAGAATCATACGCAGCTTGATGGACAACGGGGCCAACAGCGTAGATTTTCGTTCCAATGACCGCGATACCGCGTATAAACTTTTTATGGGCAAACAACTGAATCAAAATTTTGCGCTGGAAGCAGGTTATTTTGACCTAAGGAAATTTGGTTTTAACGCCGTGACGACTCCTCCTGGAATCCTCAATGGACAAGTCGGTTTCAAGGGCATAAGCCTTGATTTACTAGGCCAGATTCCGCTCTCGGAGCGCTTATCCGCGTATGCTCGCGCCGGTGTGAATTATGCAAGAGCCGACGCTCATTTTACGGGCGATCGCTTATTGGCCGTGACCAACCCCAATCCTTCCGAGCGAAAGCTAAATCCTAAACTAGGTGTCGGAATTGACTACAAACTATCTGAAGCTTTGGCCGTACGCGGAGAAGTAGAACGTTATCGACTCAACGATGCGATAGGCAATCGCGGAGACGTCGACTTTTACTCTGTGAATCTGGTCTACAAACTGGGGCGACCTGCGACACGCGTACCCGTTGGCAACGCACCGCAAGCAGCGCCGATGCCAGCGTCTGCCGTGATGGAACCAACACCGCCGCCGTCCCCAATGCCAGCACCGGTACCCAGTTCGGAAAAAGTCACATTTGCCGCAGAAGCCTTATTTGATTTTGACCGCTCGCTGGTGAAACCCGAAGGTAAAGCTAATCTGGATGATATGCTGAATAAAATGCAAGGGATGAACACCGAAGTCATGGTAACGGTCGGCCATACCGATTCCGTTGGTACTGACGGGTACAATCAGAAATTATCCTTACGCCGTGCTGAAGCGGTCAAAGCCTACTTGGTGTCTAAAGGGATCGAAGATACCCGTATTTACACAGAAGGAAAAGGCAAAACACAGCCTATCGCAGACAACGGCAGCAAGGAAGGACGCGCCAAAAATCGCCGCGTCACGATTGAAGTTGTGGGTATGCGCACTGCAACGAAGTAATGCGGCAGCGAGCGATAATAAAAATATACTCGTATAGCGTCGAGCAGGTCGATTAATGTATTGAAATTAAATTAATCAACTATTTGATGTAATAAGACCGGCGTTGGTGCACTTAAAAGTTGAAGTAAAAAGTACCCCAACTCCGATCATTTATGCAGGAACTTTCTGACTACGGACGGAGTTTGGGCGTCCA
>NZ_JBEONP010000117.1:0-4133 GCF_040544435.1 Undibacterium sp. GrIS 1.2 | reverse complement strand
CATGTAGTTCCAGATCATTGCTTTAAACAGCCTGGAGATAATGGGGCTTATTACCCGGGTGGTATTAAACATGCGGATGGACTTTGTATTTGTGTAGAGGGGGCTACTAAGAGCACTGGTGTAAATGGTCAGTCAGTTAAGAAAGGGAAAAATTCTATAACTAACCATTTTCAAGCGCTTGCCCAACATGGACAAATTCATTTATTGATGGATGCCGCAGAGGCTGCATTAGGTGCTCTAGGGAATCCTAAAGGTAGTTCCTCGCTTGGGAATTTGGAAAAAGCAGGCGCTTCCGCCGCAGCGAAAGTATCGGGCTGCGACGAAAAAGAATTGGAAAAACAATTACGTGATTTTCATCAATCTAAAGGACTTAGTGCAAGCACAAAATTCCGTGCTGATCCTTTTGGAAAAATAACAAATCTTGACGCGACGATAATGGGTAAATCTGCGCAAGGCACAGGCGGCTCTGGCCGTTCATAAACACTGTAAAGATATGGAGAATGAAATGAGAACTTCTGTTTATTTTATCGACGGATGCGTAATCGAGAAAGATTTTGTGTACGTAGCTTCAAACCTAGACGATATAGATCCGCTGCAACACCCACATTCACGCTTGAGTATCTACGATGAGCAAAGTGCAGATGAATCGAAATGGTTTTATCACGATTTAAATTCAAATATTGTCTCCGTTTGCGTCAAAAAACGCTCTCAAAATGAGGAGAGAAAGCTTTGTGCATTATCGAAAGAAGGTGAGGTTGAAATTTTCTCCGCAAAAGACGGGAGTTCAAAAATTGAAAAGATTTCAGACGCAGGATTAAGGCTAGGTACGCTCGGTTATGTAACTCAAATACGAGAAATTGGTGAAACAATTTATGTCTGTGGAGCAAATGACCAAGTTTATCGAAGAAATAATGGAATTTGGGAATCGCTTACTCGATATCCACTTGTCCATAGAAGCGCGCTAAATAGTGATTACAGTATTTTGACCAGTATTGATGGAGTCGATGAATGCGATATTTATGTTTGTGGACTGGGAGGAAGGATTTATCACTTTGATGGAAACGAATGGAAAAAAATTGCTATAAATATTGATGAAAATTTAAACTATATAAAGTGTTTTAATACTAACGACGTTTGGATTTGCGGCAATAATGGTGCGCTTTTAAAAGGAAATGTTAGGGATGGCTTTAAGGATGTTAGTAGTATCGACGATAACGAAATATTTTGGTCAATCGCTGAATTCAAAGGAAATATTTATTTAGCAACCACAACAAAACTATATGCTTACAATGGGAAAAAAATTACACAAGTTGTCAGCGGTTTGGTGCCTGAATTAGAAACCTTTCATCTAGATTCAAATAACGAGATTCTTTGGTCCTTTGGGATAAAAGATATTGCTCATTTTGACGGGCTAAAGTGGGAACGCGTTCATCACCCAGATAACGATCCAATTGAAGGAGTTGGCATCAGTGAAGCTAGGGGGGGCAAACCATGACAGAGGTCATTGATCACGGGGTATCGACACAAACACCGACACACAATCAATCGCCGATACTATTTGTCAGCATCTGAATTGCCGCAATATTGGTGCATGGTTAGAAGACTTAGCGTTAAAGTTAGAGGTCCCCATTGCTGCAATCATACCGACCTCACCCGTGTTACGTCACGAATTCTTTCTTCCTGAGTGTGGTCTACGTTTAGTGCTCAACCATCCCCATGCTGGCTATGTAGAAGAAGGTGATATTGACCGCTGGATTATCAACGAAGCGCAATTTATAGTTTCGGATCAAAACCATAGCGATGACGCAGTCCTACTCCCATTCGATCTTGATCCAGACAACGACACACCAGAGACAGTACAAACCAAACTAGATGGCGACACCGCAGGTCTATCTGTCCGCAGCCTTGCACAAGGAGATCGTCGCCAAAGCTACTTTCTGGATGATGCCATAGTCGTAGAGATTACCTGGCGGCCAGAATTACGCGGAATTGACCGAGTCTGGGTAGTCCGTATGGGGAGTGAGATGCTGGAAGCACCGCAAAAATCTTGATGGAGCCGTATCTGTGTTGAAGCTATTTCTCTGAGTGAATTCATATACTCAACCTTGTATGTAAAAAGTATCCAATCAATCATTGGACACCAAGGCATAAATTGAAAAAAAGAGGGGGAGTATTTGAAACGGTCAATGTAAGAACCCTCTCATCTGCGGCTATTTTGACAACCCACAAGCGCAAGCAAAGGAGATGAACCTGGTGTCGCCAAAGGAGTTAAAAGCGGCACGGTGACAGGCGAAGTCAAACCAGTCAAAGGCTCGAGCACGGTACGGGTAGGCAGTAAGCCCATTATCCGCGACAAAGACCCTAACACCATGAACGGGGGAAACAATCCTGGCATCTACACCACGACCCAGATACCAAGTGGCAATTCACCCAAGCACGCAGCGACTAATTCCAATCCCCCGGTCAGAGCAGAAACCGCCGCCGAAAAAAGTCTCATAGACAAAGCACTAGACGCTACTAAGTCCGGTGCTCAGTACTACAAAAATACGGTATCAGACAGTCTGCACGGCTTTGCAGCAGACGCTATGGACAAAGGCGGCACCATCGCATTAACCGGAGGTGGCACCGCCGCTGTCGGTGGCGCAATGGTACTCACCGGGATAGGAGCCGCCCCAGGCGCCGTCATTGCAGCAGGTGGCGGTGCTGTAGCCGTGGTCGGTGAAGGCGTTGGCCTGGTAGGTGGCATTGTAGAATCTACCGCCAGCGGACTAGATGCGTCAGCAGAATTTGCCACCAGCGGCAAGTTACCCAACATGGTCGCGCTAGCAAGCGCCTATGCACAACGCATGGTGATGAGCAAGATCGATAAAATCACCAAATTGATTCCAGGCGTAAAAGGAGAAATCAACGCCGTCAAAGCCGAGACCAATGCAGCGAAAGCAGAACTCAATGCAGAGAAGAATGCGGTCAAGAGTGAGCTAGCGGAAGGGAAGAAAGAGGCCAAGAAAGAGGCTAAGAAAAGTGACAAAAAGAATGATGCGTCGCCTCCCGGTGATGGGGTCAAGGTTATCAAGCAACAGGCTGGCCCGTGCGATCATTTACGTCAAGGTAGCGGAAAAGGTCCCTATCGAGGTGGCGCACATAGTAAGACAAGTAAACCTGTGAATGATGGCAAAGATTCGCATCATATGCCTGCGAAAGATGTCAGCCCACTAAATCCAAAAGATGGGCCAGCTATACAGATGGATCCCAAAGACCATGGTAAAACATCGAGTAATGGACAAATGCCTGGCTCAGTGGATTATCGGGAGGCAATAGGAAATTTGATTTCAGCAGGAAAGTGGCGAGATGCGATGGCTACAGAAATTCGTGACGTTAGACGCGTTGCTAAAGAAATTAACGATCCCAAAAAATACAATGAAGCTATGTCGGAGATGCTTGAGTTTTATAAATGCTTGGAAAAAAATAACCTTTTAAAGTGAAAAATCGTGGACGTAAAAACTGATTTTGAATTATTTCCCTACATTGGTGCGGGAGAATTGAGTTTCGATATGAAGCAAAAAAATGTTGAGACTTTACTGGGAGCTCCAGATAGCGTAAGTACTAATTTTTTAAAACAGCGCGTTGAATTTCGTTCATTCATGAATGCAGCTTATTCAGCGGATGAAGGGAGTCTTATCCATCTAGGATTTGGACGACAAATGGAAGGTGTTAAATATAAAGATATTTTTCTTTTTACCGAGCAAGAAGATGTCGTTCTTCAAAGGTTAATTCGCGAAGATCAGCAACCTTTTATTTATCTTGGTTTTATTGTTCTCCTGAATTTAGGAATTACGCTAACTGGATTTCACGATCAAGATACCTCACAGAAAGCAATTACGCTATTTTCTCGAGGAACTTGGGATAAACGGTTACCTAAATTAAAACCATTTAAAAGTTGACCTTAGAAGTTTAATTTAGACCAAGCAAACAAGAAAAACCGCCGCCGAAAAAAGTCTCATAGACAAAGCACTAGACGCTACTAAGTCCGGTGCTCAATACTACAAAAATACCGTATCAGACAGTCTGCACGGCTTTGCAGCAGACGCTATGGACAAAGGCGGCACCATAGCATTAACCGGAGGCGGCACCGC
>NZ_JBEONP010000116.1:0-4154 GCF_040544435.1 Undibacterium sp. GrIS 1.2 | reverse complement strand
CAACAAATGGAGAAAACAATGCACACATAATTGATCGACAAACCTGAAACAAACTTGTATGCTCAGCAACTAAGCGCCTGGTCAATATTCAATGCGCGCAGCGGGTCAATATTGAGTGCGCGCCGACAGCCAGCGGATACCCGCGGAACTCCGTCGAGTCCGATTGGCCTAACTGGATCGCTCCGATGGCCTAGTTCTAGCTGAAGCTGTGCAACCTCAGTTCCTGAAAACGTGAGGACAAAGGACTTCAGGTCGATTGGGTTCGCCGCTAGCGTATACCGCCTGCCAGAAACTATCCTTAGCGGCTGCGGGATAGGTGGAACTGGGCGAGGCGGCGTTGCCGCATCTTTCACTGCAGCCGTTAACCGGGAAGCAGCTGACGGGTTTTCAGGCATGGGCTGATCGGACTTGATGGCGCGACCTATGAACGTACCAATATCGCCAGGCTCGAACTCTCCGCCCGTAAATACGACGACAACATTCTTCTCCGGGGAGACGCTGATACGTTGACCGCCCCGACCGAGTGCTTCGAACAGCGGCGGCTGCCTGTTCGGATAAATCCAGAATCCATATCCATATTTCGTATCGCTGCTCATCGGCAAGGAATGCCCCTGAATGGCGGCATCCATCAACTTCTCCGGAACGAGTTGTCGGTCTTCCCAGCGACCGTTGTTCAACCACAGATACGCTAATTTCGCCATGTCGCGGGGTTCGAGGTGGAGGTCGCCCCAGCCATACGAAACACCTTGGCCATCTGCCGGCCATGCTACGTTGCCTATGCCGAGCGGATTGAACAGCTCGTGGCGCGCGAAATCAAGTGCGCTCAGGCCCGTTGCCTTTGTGATCGCGCTAGAAATGATATGCATTCCGCCGGAGCAATACTCGAAGTGGCTTCCGGGCTCATCGCGCATTGGGAGATCCAGCATGAACTCGGTCCAATCGGCGCTTTTTCTCATCTGGGACAGTGTGATCTCGCCGAGGCTGGCGTGGCAGTCCAACCCGGAGGTCATCGTCAGCAAATGCTCGATGGTCATACGTTTTTTTTGCTGGTCCAGGTTCGCTATCCTTTGTTGATTGAAAACCGAAGTCAGCGGCTGGCGAAGCTCCAGCTCGTGCTTGCCGATTGCGATTTCAACGAGCGTCGACGTAACGCTCTTCGTCACTGACGCGACATCGTGGAATTGTCCATCCATGAACGGCCAGAAATAGTCATCTAATACAACATAGCCGTTGCGAACGATGGTCAGGCTGTGGATCGGCGTATGGCGGTCGCGAATGTAGTCAAACGCGCCGGCCAGCACCTGGGAATCCATCCCTTGCGCTTCCGGGGAGGAGTAGCGCCATCCGTGCGTTGGCCAATATGTCTCTTGCGCCCATGCATCACGCACACCTGCGCCGTCGAGAACAGCCGCACACATGACACACACAGTAACGAAGCGTTTGGAAACCCGCACAAAATCTCCCGAAGCTGATGGTCTACCGTGATTTAATTTTCATTTTACGAAAATAACCGAACACGGCCACCAAAGCAATTTGTTTCTAACCTCTTGAATACCGGATGTCCGTTGAGCAAATTGGGTAACACTGCGCACACATACATTTTAGTCAAAGGGACAAAAACATCACTTCGCTAAAGACAAGTCATGTTCGTACGGCTGGTGTCAGTAACATTTTTGTATGATCGCTTCGTACTGAAAAGAGTCAGTCACCCCAAACTTCAAACGGCCCCTAGCCAAGCATTGCCGCCAGTCGTGACAGAAACAGTAATTTAAAACATAAGAAATAGTAAATTTCTATTTGCAATTTGCTTATATCTGAACCATGTATTTGAACTAGTTCGGTGGCTTTTTTGTCGTGCTAATCGATGGCTCATTTGAAATGCAAGCGGGTGGATTAATTCAATTGCCAATCAGTGACTTATTTGACGCAAATACGCACACTTCACCGATACTCACAAAAAATAAGTATCATTCCCAGAATTATTTAACCTTAATATTTGGATGCGATATGCTCAAGACACTTCTCGTTGCAACAATTACCTTGTTTTCAACCCAATCATTCGCACAAACGCAGACGAACACGGGTGATTTTTTCCTAACTTTGCCGGGTAAGAGTGCCATATTTGTTCAAGGATTTCGTACCTACTTTGCGGGCGAGTATGTTGCGCCCGAGAAGAATCTAGCAGTATTACGGGAAATTAAACCGAAGGTTTCTGCGGTTAGAATTGCGGATTTCACTGCCAACGATCCTGACATGAAGACCCTCGTATGTAGATTGAGTTGGCCGGTCCACGCTCCAGCAGAAATCCCATACGCGGTGTTCCTTGCGGGTGCCATGCGTGATGAGTTGACAAAGGAAGGGCTATATTCTGCAACGGACGGAATTGAGATTTCAGGGCGTCTGGATTCAATCAATTTCGAATCCTTTGGGAGCGGAAAGTGGATCATTGCCGCGACATTTTCGGCTCAAGGAAAAGAGCCCGTGACGGTGAGACATGAGACAACGTTCCCTGTATCCTTCATTGCATCAAGTGCGTGCGGCAAAGTACGGGACAATTTGGTTCCCGCCATGCAGGAGTTTCTGTTTGCAGTATATTCAGACGAGAGGTTTCTAGCATTGCTGCACTAATCACCGCATTATGAATATGCAGATGGCACTGAGTTATCCCTATGCATTGCCGCTAGTCGCGAGCAAGAAGGTAAATTTAAAATATAAGAATTACCAAAAAACTTAGATATTTTCTAGCAAACTCTCTCTGCGCAGACTAGAGATGCCGACGCATGTATTTGAGCGCATTCTATGTTTTTTTGTTGCCGTGCCAATCGGTGGTTTTTTCCGTGCAAATTTGCAGTAGTGACTCGTTTTTGTGTCGGCTGAAAAATCGACATAAGTTAACTCAGGTAAAAAATACCCCATGCGATGAATGTATGAATCTAATCACATGGAGTATTAAAATGATCCGTCATCCTGTCAATTCAAACCGCACGCTTCACCACGAAAACAATTTTTTGACTTACCATTACAAGCAGACAAGGGAGCCTTCATAAGAGAATACCTTGACCGACTTTATTAAACAATGTCACGCGCTCTTCATCAATATCATCGAGCGTTTACGTTTAGGCTTGACCTGCGGCTTCCGCCTACCATTGACCCGCGTTACCTCTCACATGAGAACGAGTTTATTGATCGTTTCATCGATTCGTTTAAAGCAAAAATTAGACACAACCGTCAATTTGCACTTCGTGAGAATCAGTATGCGCATGACACCGTCGTCCGGTATGTTTGGGCAAGAGAGGTCGGACAGCATGTGCGCCCCCACTACCATTTGGTCATTTTTCTAAACTATGAAGCATTCTGCTCTCTTGGCCAATACTCTCTTGGACGAGACAATATGTTTAATCGACTGGAGAGTGCTTGGGCAAGTGCATTAGGGCTGATAATTGATGACGCAGTAGGTTTGGTTGAGATACCAGCAAAACCCTACTATCACATCCACCGTGACGATGTGGACGTTATCGCAAAGTTCTTTATCGAGCTAGCTATCTATGCAAATCCGCTACAAGGTCTTTTGGAGATGGCAGCCATAGATTTGGCGCTAGTTTTGACCGTTGACTAAAAATATACTGTGCCTAAGCTTTAGGCCAGCCATATTAGGGCCAAGTAGTCCCTCTGAAATTCCATCTCTTTCAACAGCGAATTTTCTGGTATGGGTAACGAGTCAACGAACTTGCCGCGAATTCGATCGACCCCTCGAACGCCAACTCGTTGAACAAAGTCTCGCAAATTTGATTGAAGTGGATTACCGATTAATGCCACGTGCTCAGCTTGTGCTTTTGCCCACTTGATGGCGTCAGGAATTATTGTGTGCAATTGCTCTTGTAGTGTCATCTGGTACACAACCCCCACCACTCCGGCATCAATCGCCGAATCTCAGGCTGCGCAAATCGATCATCAATCAAATAAATCACCCCATGATCCGTCGTAGTGCGGATGACGCGTCCTGCTGCCTGAACTACTTTTTGTATGCCAGGGTAAAGATAGGTGTAGTTATACCCTGAGCCGAATAACTGCTGCATACGTTGTTTAATCTGCTCATTGACCGGATTCATTTGGGGTAATCCCAGTGTCGCAATAAAAGCGCCAATCAAGCGCGC
>NZ_JBEONP010000115.1:0-4247 GCF_040544435.1 Undibacterium sp. GrIS 1.2 | reverse complement strand
TTGACCAACTGATGATCAGACCGTCGAAACAATCGATCATCGGCGATAGATACACTTTGCCGGCCGGGATTTGGAACTCCGTGATGTCGGTGAGCCACTTCTCGTTCGGGGTTGCAGCCTGGAAATCGCGATTGATGAGATTCTCTGGGGCCATGATCACTGTCCTTAAAATAACGGCTTGAATGCTTGTTTTTCTTCAGTGGCAGTGACGTCGGTCTCTGGAGGGCTGGAAAGATTCAGGTCTTCCGGATCTTTTTCGTTTCCGTCATTGCCGTCATCGCCATCATCGCCATCATCGCCATCATCATGTGCGCTTGCAGCAGAAGCTGATATTGCTAAAGGCCGTTTTGAAACTGGTTTATTGGCTATGAGAGATTTCTTCTCATTCTCCAGCTTTGACTGCATTTCAGCGACTTGAGAAGCAATGGATTTGACTCCCATCGTTTGTAGCATCACTGCCTCGACAAACTCGTTATCCAGTTCCGCTGGCGTGCCCACTAACTTCATTTGCCCAGATAGACCTGGAGGTGAATTGGGGAGTGATTTTGGTTGAGTGATGACGGTCATCAACCCGTTACTATCAACCGAAATCATGAGTAATAACGATTGACATTGCTTTGCCAGTGGCATTAATTCTGTAAATATCATAGAGAGCTTTCTTATATTGAATTGGATATAACGCCCGATCGCAAAAATTGCGAGTGCGTAAAAGAAAACACCATCTCAAAATGAAATGGTGTTTAGGTGGCTTGAACTTCACGTAAAACACCCGAAGGTGTCGGGTATTATTTTGCGTAAGACATCACTTTTGGAATAATTCCATCGAATGAAAATCCGCATGTCATCAATGATTTAATGAAGTCATCTTTCGATTTATTCATGAGACCAGCGAATGATTTATCGAGGTATTTTTTGAGACCGATGTCGTGTGCAACGACTTCAATTTCAGACTTGGTCAACAACTTCAAAAATTCTGCGTTCATCTTCCAATGTTTTGAAAGATCAACTTGCAGATATTCCATCATGTCAGTCAGGTGACGGACTTCAACGGCATTGACCGCTGATTGACTCAGTCCGTTCAATAATGCCGAGCGGGTTTGATCATCTAGCGTATCGGCTAACTTGGCATAACCAGAGACGCTTTGCGTTGTGTCTTTTTCTTTATCTGCATAAGCTTTGATGACATCAGCAATTTTATCGCTTTGGATATGCGAAATATTTCGTGTTGCGGCCATACCGAATAGCAAGCTAAGGGCTTTCGTATGATCTTTAGCAACGTCTGCTTTTAACGCCTCGCGCCAAATTTGCTCACGATAATCTTTAACGCGATTAGAGTCGGCAACGCTAGTTAATACTGCTTTTGGAGCAGTTTCGGCTTTTGATGTATCCGTTGATTTTATTGCGACAACCGTCCCGCTTGTAGCAGGGCTTGTTGACGCTTTCTCGGCGGAAGAGTTGGAAGTTGGATCAGCTGGTGGCAGAAGTGATTTTTTGTAAATCTCGACTTTTACACCATGACATTTCAAATCAAAGCACTGACTTTTAAACGCTTTACCAAAAGAATCTGGGAGCATTGAAATGGCACCACCATAATTTTTACAAGCCTTACAAGCAATGGCTTGTTCTTCTCCAACCCCCTTTTGTCCATCAGCAACAATACGAATGACACTGAAATTGTCGCCAGGGCGAACAAACTTCACTACCGGGTATTCATCTTCAAGAGATTTTTTCCGGAGTTCTAATTCTTCATCCGTTTTCTTGTCGTAGCAGACTGAATTACTGCAGGAGCCGGTTCCGAGATTTTCTGCAAACAAACTCGATTGCAAGTCCGTATTGAACTGGCAGGTCGCGCATTCTGACTTGTCGAAGATGGCAATTGCCATTTGCTTCGATTGAGCGAGGATGGTTTGTTTGATATCTTTGATGCTCAATTTCTTTTCTAAAATGATGGGCAACGCCATATTTTGACGCTCGCGTGAGATGGTGGCCAACAACTCGGCGGTCCCCAAATCAATTTTTCGTTCGTTGAGCGCCTGTTGTACCTCTGAACTTAGTGCCAACAATGCCAGGCGGTTATCCAGAATGGTCGGAGACCAGCCTAGATATTTCGCCGTTTCAACACGATCGCCATTAAATTGCGCGAGTGTCTTTGCTGCATTGTTTGCTTCTTCAGTGCGAGACACATTGTCGCGATGATGATTTTCAATCACCGCAATGGCATCTGCTTTGCTCTGATCATAATTTTTGAAAGAAATAGGCATTTCATAATCTTCACCTAAAATTTTACATGCGGCACGATAACGACGCTCGCCGGCTACTATTTCAAGCAGGTTGTCTTCGTTCACACGAACAATGATGGGTTGAATGATGCCATGGTCGGGCAAAGTCGCTTCCAGTTCTGCCATTGCCACAGGATCAAAATAGGTACGCGGATTTTTGCCACGTACCAGCGCCCAAACTGGGGCTGTTTGTGATTGCTCATTGATGACACGACCATTTTCCAACGTAATGCTTGTGCGTGGGTAAAAGGTAGGTGCTTGGATAACTGCTAATTGGGTTTCAGTTTGCATTATTTCCTCAGACAAAAAAAAAGGGAAACAATGCTCCCATCGGGATGATTGTTTCCCAATGGTTTTTGAATGACCAGAATAGTTCTGACCAGTAATAATGAGGGCTAGCCTTTTGACGATGTGAGTTTCCTCACTATGATGTCTGACAAAATACCAAATCTTGCGTAAATTGGCAACAAATTAAACGCCCCGTGAATCAAAAACGATAAGAAGAGCAATTAAATGGTCTTTTCGGACATGGGTTCGTTTAATCAACGTCAAAATGATGGTCATATTAGGAGTATTTGATGTCTCAGGCTTTTACATTTTTTGTTGATATTGGTGGAACACAATTTTCTCAGTCGAGTGGTAATCGGCTTCAAGAAGCGCTTCAGATCGCGCACCGGCAAGGTCGCTCTTTTTGTCTGTGTTGCACTGGAAAACAGATTCCTTTAGTCGTCAAACGCTACAACAAAGACAATGTTGTGCCGCACTATGGTCTTGCTAGATGGCCCGAGACAGGGTTGGATCACGACGCGGATTGCTATTTTTTTGGTGAGGATACTGAGAGTCAAGAATCATCAACCAATCTCCCTGCGTTTGAAGAACTGGCCAATGGTCAAAGCCGCGCCTATTTGTCGATTGCTCTCAACATCATTGAACGCAATATGCAGGCCATTGCTTTAAAGAAAACGCAACCACCTGCCCCTGGTAATAAACGCGACAGAGCCAATGAAGTTACCTTACTTCTCAAGCTTTGGCGCTTGGCAGGCCTGAACATTTATCGCGGACAAGATCGTAGATGGTATCAGGCAACCTTTAATTTGCTTAAAGCGGCAAAGCAAATCGTCATTAACAAGGAGGGAGAAACACTTGATCAGTATTTATTAGTGGGATCGGCCAACGGAGATAAATTGGCGTTTGAACATAATCACCACGTACTCGATCATGCAAAGAAAAAATACACTCGCCTCTTTGTGATTGGTCGGCTTAAAGCGTATGGCCGGGACAAAAGCCGCCAAATGCTCCAATTCAAAGATTTTCATGGCTTACCGAGAATAGCCGTCAAACTAGATCAGCTTGACGCCTTCCTGCAGGACAAACCCTTTTATCAAGAACTACTGAATAAAGAGGAAGGTCATATCATTGCAATTGCTTGTATAGAACCCAGCACAAAAGAATGGTGGTCTGTTCTTCATCTCAATGGGATTAGTACCAGCACTCAGATGGTTCCCGTTGAGAAATCGGAAGAATTGCTGTTTGAAGCCTATCTAAGTTCCCTTAAAAGAAAATTTATTAAGCCCTTAGCACACGATGGCAGTACCCAATATCTGCAAAGGTCAGAATTTATATTATTGGATACCCCCACGCGTACTTATTGTGAGGTGTTTGATTTCACTGCGTTACCAGCTACATCTGATCTGGCTGAGAGAAGTTCAAAACATAGGAGTAAGGGTCAAGACTATCTGACATGGATTAACGCGCCAGGAGCGGCCTACCCTGCTTTACCTGCGTCAAACAAAATCGGATTGTCAGAAACTTGACAGCGATACCTTTGATGGGACACTGGAACTGTTCCAATAACTTTTATAGGTATTTACTATGTAAGCGTCCGACGCAACCATCTAGCAATGATGAAATGAACGCGCCACACTCCTTCGTTTCAAAGTTAAGGAGAAGGCATGAGCCACGACCCAA
>NZ_JBEONP010000114.1:0-4677 GCF_040544435.1 Undibacterium sp. GrIS 1.2 | reverse complement strand
GTTTGCACATCCAAACTCATTGCCGTTAATCGATCCATGAAGCGCCATGTTGTATGTCGTGGACGGCTTCAACTGAGATTTGGCAGTCAGCCATGCTTCGTTGCTAGGAATGAGGTTATTCGGATCATTAGATGCTGTATAAACATACGCATTCAGCGGCGCTGAGGTTCCCGCCTCAGTCATCGTAAAATCCTTTAGTACTAACATTTGATTCGCTTCAACAGCAAAGGAAACAGGATATCCAACTTTGCCATAAACAACACCGCCAGTGATATCAGGGAATGGATTGATGTTATCGCCCGCCGTTGTTAAATTGACGTTACTTTGCTTATCCATTGGGTACATCATCACAAAATCCGAAGCGTTAGTCTGGCCATTCACCGTTTTCTGTGCAACATTTAAATAAAGTGCTGAATTTGAAGCATCGCACACTCCGTAACAATATCCAGTCATTCCTTGATCCGTCCAGCTCTGGCGAATCAACGTACCACGGTGGTAGACTGTATTGATCAATGCTTGTATTGCACCCGGCATCGTGTTTGCAACTGAACCACCTGCACTCACAAAATAATTGGTCGCATAGCCAGCAAAGTTCGCCCTGTCAGTATCAGTCACGCCCGTAAATCCAGGTTTACTTGGATCTTCTGTATGCGTTAAGCTCTGATTTAGTACTAAATAATTCGCATGATTTTTACTAGCCAGTGTCAATGGTGCAGAATACGCTAACAATCCCAAGCCCAACGAATGTCTAAATTGATTTAAATAATTAAACGCAGCTAATTCTTGCGAGCCTGCTGCTAACGGTGGTGCAGATACGGTTAACTGCAACTGAGCCGCAGTTGTCGGTGCAGTACAAGTTGGGAAATTAGTACCACCATTTGCGCATGTTGTTGCCAAAGGTGGTGTAGTTGTCGTTGTAGATGAACTGCCTTCACCCCCTCCACATGCAGTTAATATCAGAGCTACCGCCATGGAACTCAGTTTCGCCATCTTTATTACCGTAATTTTTGAGGTTTTCATATCAGTGTCCTTATTAAAAAATATTCTTCGTATCGTCTAGTCGTTGTATTGGTCGCTATTTTGTAACGATCACGACTTCATCCTATCCAAGAAAAATATTTGTCAAATCCACTCAAACAGAAAAAAAGCACGTTTAACACGTGCTTTTTTAATACTCGATCTGATCTTGCCTAGGCCCTTTTCCATGATGTCACCAGACTAAAGCTGCAAATTTGGTGTTTGGATTTTGAACTTAATTTTGTTTATTTAAGCGGGCACGAACCGTCTCTTTTTGCAGATCTTACAATGAAAATTATGCTGAAAATTTCTACGGTTTTTTGTATTAAAGAGCAAAGAACTTGAGCTACAACTATCGCATACAGCAACAAATACTAGACCACTTCTCGATTGGATCGTGTTGACTCATTTTACTGAGTAGATCGGTTGCCATTGATTTCTCCGGCGCTATTACCTTGTACAAACCAGATGCTGTGAGGACGGAGTGAATATGGGACAGTTCGGATTTGATGGCTATTAGGGAAAGTAGTAAAAAGAAGATATTCAGCGTACATACATAGTGGGCAGGTACTTTATGGAAATGGGATTCAAAGTTGAAATTCGTTTGCCAAAAAAGAATGTGCTGACTGGGCATATGTATAGTTGGAAGCAACTCAGCAGTTAGGTAACTTTATTGATCGTTTGCTATCTCGTGGTATTCAAAGAAACAGTGATAATCCATTCGAATTGATAGAAGAAATGCTGCTTGAAAAAAATCGTAATAATTAAACGACCCATCTAAAAACCCTCTTTTAATCAAGAGGGTTTTTTTTCGTCCTGGATTTTTCAAGCAGATAAATATAGGGAAATAAACCAACGATCAACAAAGTAAAAAAATAGGAATTGATCAAAAATGCTAATGTAATTCCGATAACGCAAACTACACCGCCAATTAAAATACAGATGCTTTGAAGTTCATTTTTCATCATCGGGCATTAACCCCATTTTTCCATGCTAGTGGTATCTAAATTGTCTGATGCGTTGATACCAATTTTAAGACGGGGAGGGGAGACATCTGTCGTTTTATTCGTATCTATTTGTTGGACTAATTGTGATTTACCCATATGATTTGGAATACTTTTAGTCTCCAAATGGCTGTGCACTTTGGTCTTGTCCAAAATGCCGGTAACAGTTTCTTCAGAATTCAATGATGTTAAAAACTGCTCCGCAGCGGTTTTTAGCATTCTTGTTCTCAAGTGTTTGTTTTCGGTAGAATGAAGATAAGCAAATAGCAATGGATGCTCCTCCTCAAGTATCGTCATTTGTAATCTCAAATTAGCCATTTTTTTCCGCTCTTCGTTTCATACTCTCTCCCACCAGTAAAAAGCCGATAGCATTGGTAAACGCGGGATTGTCTAATACCTGAATATCATTCATGGGAAACGTTGATCGGACGATGGGTTCGTAAAACTTAGCTCCGCCACCGGTAATCAAAATACTTTGTAGATCCTCCACGTCGCCGACTCGGGTTTTTATTTCTTTAACCGTTTCTTCAATAATTTGTGTTGATCGGGATAGGTACTCGGCCAGTTCCGTCTGGCTTATCACATGCTTAAAATAGTTGAATGATTTTCTTGTTACAAATGCTTCGTCAATCCGCTCAATTCGATCCAGTTTTCCACCCTGATATTTGTCACTAATCAATTCTGCTATTTGCTTTAAGACATGTGACACACCGCCAACCCGTCCGCCACTCCGTGCGTCTATCATATTGTAACCGGAGGAAACTACCCAATCTGTCGTGACATAGCCAGGATCAATGACTAGCCTTGTGTGACCATCATTGATGGCACTTCCGTTGATCGATCCAAACATGGCCAGCGATCCGACAGGTTGAGGAATGACAACAACTCTTCCAATTGATATACGCCGGCCATTGACTTCGACTTCCTTGCCCAAGATGTCTTTGAGATGATTGGCATACAGTCCCATGGTGTGAACCGGTAGTCCCAGCGTCAATATGTCCACGCGATCAATACCTGCGTAAAACAAAGCGCCAAGTAAGAGAGCTTTATAATTTTTCGTTTTGGGAAAGTCTTCTGATAATGCTCGTCCGCTATTCGAACTTCCCATTGCTAGGCGGACATCGGGGCCAATTTCAAATGTATCACCGTCCACGGTTACTTTAATCGTATTGCGCTGTACAAAGTTGGCAAGGTTAGTTGTTACTGTATTGTTGTTGGATATTGGAGCCAGCGAAGGGAAGGAGCCGGTAATGATTTCTTCATCTAAGCGCACTGCCCACTTCGTTTGTCCAAAGCCAACGTCGATTGCTGCAGCTTGAAAATTCATTGAGGTTTCCTTTGATAGTAATAATAATTTAAAAAACGAATTAATAGATTCGTTTACGCAAAGCCATTGGAACTCTTAATTTGCTCCGGTTTATTGGCTTGAAATGTTTGTATGTGTATTGAATCACGGACTACCGTCCTGTTATTCCGTGTTTCACTGCCTAAATTTGACTTGATTTAGAAGAACCAGCGGTTAAGTCGTGATTAAGTCGTGGTTCTGAGTCCAAGGGGAAATTGCTTCTTCAAACCAGTGATTAAGACGTGAATAAGCCGTGATTACGCCGTGATTAAGCCGTGGTTATGAGTTCAAGTGGAACTTGCTTCTTCAAACCAGTGATTAAGCCGTGAATATGCCGTGAATAAGCCGTGATTCTGAGTTCAAGGGGGAGGTTGCTTCTTCAAACCAGTGGTTAAGCCGTGATTAAGTCGTGGTTCTCAATTCAAAGCGGATGTTTGATTGTCAAACATCAATGCAAAACGTATTACGTCCGAGTTTCTAGTGTGATGACTTTGATTTCAGAAAAGTAGAAGTCGTAAAAGACGTGAGAAATGGCTATGCATATAGTTAATTAACTTCCCACAGTGCTATCTATCATCATCAGCAGCAGCACAGAATTTGAATCAACGCTAGGAAACTAGCATCGACATAGGGCGCAACGCCCGCAAAAAGTTGTTCCGGTTTTAGTTTCTCAGTTGACTGTATTCACCTCAATTTTACGACGTGAATTTTTTTAATAAAAACAGCAACTTAGAAGACTAAAGACTGAGGACGACAGAACAGTGATAAACATTGGCTTAGACGGTTGTTTTAGAGTCTTGCAGGGTATGAAGCCGACTCTAAAGTCACAATCCCGACTACAAAGACCATAAAAACTTAGGATGCCTAATTACCCGTCTCAGGGTGACATAAACCGGAAAAAGACCACAATCGAGTGCGTTTTTATGAAGGTTTATGAGGTATCCCACATTCAGTAAGGGCGGTGAGCCTTAAAACTGTTTGTGACAACCAAATAAGGTGCTGCTACCTCCCCAAAAAGCAGAAGGATCATTGGACTTGCAGAATTGGTGCAACCAAGCTGTTTTCACCCCATAAATAGAGTTACGCGCAGCGCTTATAGATGAATGTCTCTTCTGGAGCTTCCGAGAAAAAGTGACGTGGCAGTAAAGAAGTTTTGGGTAAATGAAATTGGTTTGATGAATTGCAAAGCAGGTTGAATGACGACGTGAGTCGTTTCTAGTGTAAGCGTCCGACGCAACCATCTAGCAATGATGAAATGAACGCGCCACACTCCTTCGTTTCAAAGTTAAGGAGAAGGCATGAGCCACGACC
>NZ_JBEONP010000113.1:0-4700 GCF_040544435.1 Undibacterium sp. GrIS 1.2 | reverse complement strand
TTTTGCAGTGACGAATGACATTCTTTTTACCTTGCATGATGATGACGATGTTGTCTGATTCTAAAGTGAGGTTTTCTAGGACGTATTCGGTTTCTGCATATTCGCTAATGTCGCCGCGATAGTCCGCAAGAGCGGGAGCATTGGAACGAATGTTATCGCCCAATGATTTATGATAGAAGCGTTTGTTTTTTTTATCCCAGGCATGCACCATGACGACGGTTGGTTGCTTCGATGTAGTAACAGTGCCGTTGCTTATTTTTATCGCATGATAAGGGGGGGCTTTACCTCCGCTATTAGGCCAAAAACCGCCATCATTCTGATAAATTCCAAGGCCGTAAGGTATCTTTGCCGATAGGTGGTGATTCATCAAATCAATAGTCACATTACTCGCATAATTAATGCTTACCATAGGTCCATTTGGTACTGGTTGATGCGGCAAACGAAACCAGGGTGCTGGTTCTGTTTGATACAAATCTTGCGCCACACAATAATCACCAGATCGAAATACTCCGACAGACCAGCCGTTATGGTCTTTAAGTTCCATACAACGCTTGCCGTTATAGTCAATAAATTTTTCTGTCTCTTGTGCAGCAGGTGCTGTTGAAAAAAGCAATGTTGCGGCGATAAAGCAAGCAACTTTTATGGAGTGCATAAAGACTTTCATGGCAGAATTGTCCCTTTAAAGCTTGGATCTGTGTCCTTAAAAAGATCTCCTTTTTTGTGAAGAACACCATTGCTATCGGTCGTGTCTTCTTTATAACGCAGGAAATCATTACGATTTTTTTGACCCTGTGTTGAGTCGTATCGACCCTGTTTATCTTGTTTTAAATTAAGTGCTTTTGGTGCCCCGTCCATCCCAACAAAATCGGTATAACCTAATTGCGTCAATTCGTAATTTGACAGGTCAATCTTTTTCGTGTTTCCGTTTGAACTATCAAATGCATGATTGTTGCCGCTATCCTCGTGGACCGCATTGAACACTTCAAGAAAGGGCTTGATGCTTTGTTGTTTTGTATTCAATCCTTGTGCACCTCATTAATTTGAATCTTCTTGCCATTAAAACGGCTAGGTTGCCCGATGAAAGACTGATCAAGAAGCGCTTTTCCGATTTCAAATATTTTTGCGTCAGTCGTTATGTTTAAGTCTTGCCATGTTTTTCCATTGTCCAAGGACTCGCTTTGAAAGACCGCGATAACATGTTCACCATCCCTCGTAACCGGGTGTTCAAAAACTAGTCGCCTATCAATTGGTGCAACAAATGCGAAATTCAGTTCTGGGACAGCAGATTTTCCATCCAGATCAAAACGTTGAAGATCACTCCGAACCTGTTCCGATTGATCTACTGTAGATGCCTGAACGTATAATTTCTGCGCGGCATCGGGAGTCAACCCAATCCACCTGCCAGCCTCAAAATATTTATAAAGTGCCACTGGACGACCACGAAATAAACCCACGGCGGAACAGATGCGCTGAAAGTCACTTTCATGCTGACTATGACTGACATTTCGACCGATGTCCGTTAATAGCAGCGAATGCTTCTTTTTATAATACACACTGTATGGTTCTTGATTGATCCGATCGGCGGTCTCTCGATAAAGACGCGCAAGCGGGCTCCAGTCGTATTTGGATTTCAAGACGAATTTACTTCCATCAGCAACCTTGCATTCCAGCACATCTTCACGTGGTATGGCGGCTGCTGGTAGGCAAACCACCAACAACATCAAGGCAATTATTTTTTTCATCATCATGGTGCTCTTTTATCTGACATAGTTTTGTAGTCAATACCCGTGTAATCCAGTGCGCCTTTATCCATCTTAAATGCGTCATGTACTGTGTACGAACCTACGGTTTTTCCCTCAGTGTAGGCATAGAGATTGGCGATTTCACGCTTGACATCCTGAACCGCAAGAGAGAATGCCATCTGGTGATAATTAACGATATCCTGGGGGACATAAATTCGCTCTCCTTTTTTTAAATCACTGAGAGACTTTTTATCGTCGGCAAACCAACCAACGCCCAATACACCTGAAGGAGGATTAGCAGGATCATATTTCTCGGCCTGCCAATAAAATATTTTACTTTTGACGAACGATTTGGTTTGCTCCGTTGTATATTTTTGCCCGCCAGCGGCCGAAGTATCATTGTCCTTGTTCCAGTAACCATGGGTAGTCCGGTCGTTGTCACACTCAAGATCACCTAAATAATTTTTTCCGCAAATCTTATTGGTTTTCTCATCTTCAGTTTTTCCGCCTAGTACCGTCCCAGTATAGAGTGAATCAAACTTAATGGCGTCGTTGCGTCCATCCCATATTCGTGTCATGCCCAAACCATTTGGTACGGCGCCGCATTCATGTTTAGTTACGCCACCTTCTGTATATACATTATCGACGGCGCCACCGCGCGTCGTTGCATCAACCCAATTGGAATGGGAATAAAAATCGGCCAGTGTATGGGCGTTCTGCCCGAAGTTACTTAACGCTCCGGAGATTCCCGTACCCGCAGCCCCATAAAGGACACGTTTTTTGTTTATCCTATCCAGTGTGTTGTCAATCCAATTTCCATTCGCGCCTTTGTAGCTACCGATCTTGGTATGATCAGTAACTGACTTGAATTCTGGGCCGTCATTTGGGTTGTCGAAGTGATTTTGCGGATTATATTGGCCACCGCCAGCCACACCTGTTGTACCGACACTGTACGGAAATACCGTGGGATTTCCAACATCTGGGAGTGCGTCTGTTTGATAGGCGTTTCGAATAATTTGGTCGATAACGGTCTGTGAGAACCTTGCCTCGCCATGATGTTCCGCTTCATATTGTGCAAACGCGATTCGTATAATATCTCCGTGTCCTTTGTCCGAAAATACAGGATCTAAATTACCGGTCACAACGACACGAGACGGTACTTTAAACAAACCCAGCGGATCAATCTCACCCATGGGATTACTGCCTACATAGGCATAACTCTCAACGCCAGAGGTTAATCCTAGGGGATCGGGTGTGATATACCTACCTCGCGATGGATCATAATACCGATGAATATTGTAAAACAGGCCGGTCTCTTGATCCGCATACTGTCCCGCTATGCGCAGGTTCATTTCAAAGTGGTCAGGTTCACTGCTATCGGCAGCCTGAGCGGCAGTCATCATGGTAAATGCGCTATCGTTGGCTGCCGCTTGTTGCATCGTCAAAGCACGTTGGTTTCCAAAAGCATCGAAGTCACCTCGCCATACCACCTGTTGATTTTTATCTGTCACAGCTAACGGCAAACCTCGGTCGTCAGTATGGATTGCATATAGAGTACGGGTCTGACCCTTATCCTGTGCGCGCATCACCGCGTAAGGCCGGTAATCGGCGTACAAATATTGGGTGGTTAACTGTCCTTCTGCGTTCGCTTCGGCGATCAGCTTATGCGCGGTGTCATAGACAAAATAGGTAGTACGACCATTGATAGTTTTGACCACACGATTTCCAAGCGCATCATAGCGGTAGCGGGCGACCGTTTTACTCGCCTCCCTAACTTCAATCAGTCGATGCGCATCGTCATAGATAAACTGCTGATTTCGTCGGACACTTTGACGGCCATAGCTATCGCGTTGAACCTGTTCCGTTTGACTTCTGCGTTGGCCAAGCGGGTCATAGCGGTAGCTAACGTCGTTGGCGGCCGAAGAGGTAACTGACGGTGCTGTAATGGCCGTAGTTGATGACGTTGACGCTGCCACGACTTGCTGCGTTGGGTTCGCACCTGTGATAGCGTCAATTCTCTCGTCTGTCAGACGATGTACTGCATCGTAGAGGTAGCTACGCTGTTCCATATTCCTCTTGCTAGAAATAATATTATTGGCGCCGTCGTGTTGATACCGCAAAGCCTCAATCGCACCTGGATTGGTTTTGCTACCGATGTCGATTGCCGTCAATCGTCCCGCTTTATCGAATGTGCTTTGCTTGATAATCCCGTTGCTTGCAGTGTGGTTTTCGATACCTCCAAACGGACGCCAACTGATATCGGTCAGTATCGGTTCTTGCGTGATATTGTCCGGTAAAATCGCGCGCAGCCCAGCAACAAAACGGTCGTGGATATGTTCGCCTATCCAGGCAAACCAGCCCCTATCACGAGTGATCGCATTTTGCTTGCCATCAGTTTTGTCATACCGATAGGATAAGTATTGGCCATCAGGTAATCTGCGCTCGACTAATTGCCCCGTGATTGAATCATAGGTGTAGCTCGTAATGAAATTGAACGCTGCGACTTGCTTGTTGTCTGGCTGGATGGTTTGAGTGTGCTGCACAATCTGACCAAAGGCGTCGCGCAGATAGGTATGGCTGTTACCACAACCGTCTAGCCGTTCTAACAAATCACCGTCATAACTGAGCGTTTCAGTGCAACCTGCGATCATCCGCTTGACCAGACGACCGCTACTCGCAAACTCGAGCTTTTCGGTAACATGACTTTGTCCGTCTAGCCCAGTTTGCTGTTTCTCAAATGCACCCGTTGTGTCGTTGTAGCTGTATTTGAAACGGCCTTCATCAGGTGAGATCTCTAAGACTATGCGCCCAAAGTCATCGTGTAGAATCGTGTGTGCTCGATTAGCGGCATCCGTGAGCAACATAGCTTACACCGCGTACTTTCATGAAACAGTATCATTTCTATCTTTCTATTTTGGGATGCACAAATAGTCTAAAACGGCCATATTTTGGTTGTTG
>NZ_JBEONP010000112.1:0-5294 GCF_040544435.1 Undibacterium sp. GrIS 1.2 | reverse complement strand
ACGGAGGGCAGTAGCGATAGTAACGCAAACAACGGCGGCCAAGGCAAAGTCACCGCCTACAGCGAACCCCACCTGCAACTCAGCAGCCCCGCTGGTATCGCCGCAGTCACGCCCGCCAACGTTATTTTAAGCAGCGGCAACACCAGCAGCATCACCGCCAGCCAAGACATCAACTTCGCCGTCCAGGGTCAGCACATTCACGCCGTCAAAGCCGGCATCAGCCTCTTCACCTACGGCAAGATCAGCAAAACCAACACCGACAAACCGAATCAAGAAACGGGCATCCGTCTCCACGCCGCCAGCGGCAAAGTCAGCAGCCAAAGTCAAAGCGCAGAGACCAAGCTCACCGCCGACAAAGCGATACAAGTCAACAGCATCACCAACAGCATCACCATTGCCGCCCCCGAGCATGTACTCCTCACAGCGCAAGGTGCGTACATCAAACTAGAAGGTGGCAACATCATGGTGCACGGGCCGGGGACGATGGCATTTAGGGCTAGTGCTAAGGAATTGGCTGGGCCGGGTAGTAGCAGTCCTAAGTTCCCTGACTTGCCAGGATCAAAACTTTACTCGGGTGTTTTTGAAATTGTAGATAAAGATAAAAAAGAGCCTGTAGCTCAGCGGTTATATCGTAAGCAAAGAGCTGACGGTACAGTGTTGTTTGGGCGCACAGGTAGCGAAGGTAAAACAAGAGCAGTTCTTACTTCGGAGCCTGAACCGCTCAAGATCGTTTTAGATCGACACGAAAAATTTCATCGGGAAAAAGTTGATGAAGATGATATTGATGATTGGTTTAATGAGGTTTGAAGATGACAATACTAAAATTTTTAAGAAGCAGATTGATCCTAATTTTTCCGCTCGCAATGTTTGCCTCGGATGTATTTGCAGCAGACGATATGCGATGGTTTAAAAATGAAACGGCATGTAATGAAGTAAAAATTACGGTTCTCTCTTATTGCCAAAATGACGTAGATGAGATGGTTAATACTTTCTGTGTACAACAAAAACTTATTTTGGAAAATAGTGATAAAAAAATTATGTTATCAAATCTTCTGGAAAAGGAACCATCAAGAAATGAATTCCATTCGGTTCGCTCATTAACTTGCGTAGCCGGAAAAAATAATAAGCCGTATATATATTTTTCTTTAGGCAACGGAGGTAACTGCAATGATTGCGAGGTTCATGCAACCATGGACTTGAATGGCAGATGGAAACACTATGATCGAAAATGGTTCGTATCCGGTAGTGAGCGTAAATATATTGATCGCCAAGAAAAAGTTTGGTGGAAGGAAGATTCTTTTTACTTGAAAAATAAAATAGAAAACGTGGAAAAATAATGCCAAATACACACGTCAATGAATCGATCGATCAAAAAAAAGATCTAAAAGGTAATTCGCGTCGAGGTGGAGATGCTCCACCTGAAATACAACAAAAGATCGTTGATATCATTATTGAAGAAGCTCGTAAGCTTCAATTCAATAATCGTGACATTGCTTACTATATTGCAATTGCAAAGCGAGAATCTGGTTTTAATCCAGATGCTGCCAATAGTGGATCATCTGCGTCAGGTGTTGCGCAGATGCAGGATGATACTGGAACCACATTTGGTCTAAATAAGACCAATCGTTTTGATGCACGTGCCAGTATCAAGGCTGGTTTGCAGTATTTTGAGAAAATTAAAAGAAAAATTATTTCTAAATATGGCTCAGCGAGCGATGATTATGAAACGCTGATCTATTTTTGCTATCACTACGGTGAGTTTGCAATTAACCGCCGTGAAACGGTTAATGGACACGTGGTAGTAAAAGAAGCATTACCTATCGCTACATTAAAGGGTAATCCTAAATATGCAGACTCAAAGACGGTCGTAGACGAGGCGATTCGTATTGAAAAAATTCTAAACGATATACATGGCTTGCAAATTAAACTGACGGATATCCTAGGTAAACCATCCGCGGGTCGAAAAGTGATTGTTGTTCAGAAAAAAGCTGTGATATCGGCTGATACTGAAAGTAAATCACCAGCACCAGCACCAGCACCAGCAGGTCCAGGCCCTAATTCTGGCGGCGATGCAAATGAAGCATCACCGGATAAATTACCAAAAATCTCCGCGACGGACGATCAATCTATGTCTGCGGCAGAGGCAAAGCCGCTATCAACTGATGTAACCGTCGAAACTTCTGTTCCAATTAAGTGGGAGCTTAGTGCGATTGAAATGGTGACCGATGGCGATGGTAACATTCCTGAAATTACATCTGAATCTCAAGAGCCAATTGTGATTCTTATTCCTCGACTTGAATATGAAGCTTATAACGAAGCCGTCGCAAAAAATGAAATTACAGAAGACGGAAATAAGCATAATATTTCGCTAAATAGTGGAGAGGCTGGCTCGTTACCTGCGATAAGATCTCCTGCAGTACTTGAAGTGAAGAAGGTAATTCCCTCGCCTCCTAAACCTAAATTAGAGCCTAAGCCAGCATCGACCAAAAAAGACATTTTTGCTGCAGCAGATGCCAGTGCAAAACAAGCTAAACCGTCTACCCCAACCCCGCATCCAGATATTACATTTAACGATGTACAGATTGCGTTAAAGCAGTTTTTAGGTTGGCCAAACGTCCTCGAAACATCATTTTCTTATATGAAGCAACTCTATACGCGCCCAATGTTACCCGGCAAGATTTTGGATGAAAACATACCGACAAACAAAGGAAAGATTCGAACACAAGTTATTTCAAGTAGCATAAAAAATCAGGATGCAAAGACGCTGACTGTCAAAGATAAAGTAACTACTGCCGCTCAGACTGCTGTGCAAAAAGTTGAACTGACAGGTGACGCGCCTTGGATGAGTTATGCTTTAAAAGAGCAAACGAAATCTAATCAAATAATTAAAGATGGTGCCAGGAGCATGGAAAAAGATGGCACACAAAAAAATGATCCCGATTGGAAGGCAGAGCATCAAAAGCGTAATAATGCTGACGCAGCTATAAAAAAAGCTAAATCCGAGCTTCAGAAGGAAAAGCAAAAAACTGAAAATAGTAAAGATCACAGTAAAATTTTAGAGCGGCAACAAAAAATCGCTGAAAATGAATCTATACGCGAAGAAGCCGATCAAAAAATGCAGGAGATAGAAAAAAAATATAATAACGAAGATATTGTTAAATATCTTCAGTCAACAAATTTAGACAGAGATATGGCTAGGGATGACTCAACCGCTTGGTGCTCATCTTTCGCTAATTGGTGTGTAGAACAAAGTGGTTACCGTGGTAGCAACAGTGCTGCTGCGGAATCTTGGAAAGAATGGGGTGAAGAAATGAAAGAGCCTCGTTATGGTGCAATCGTTGTAGTTACGAGAGCAACCAATCCAACCAAATATCATGTGGGTTTTTTTCTCAACTTTGGGAAAAGAAATATATTAGATGGCGAAGAGGAAATCGAGGTTAAAGGTAAAAATGGCGAATTGATTAAAAAGAAGAAAAAGAAATTTAAGCAAGTTGACGTAGTTAGTCTATTAAGTGGCAATTATTCAGATCAAGTTAAAGAGGGAAATGAATGGACTGTTTTAGCGAGCGAGAACCCTGCGAAACATTTAGTTTCATACAGATGGCCAACTTCAAAAGAAAAAAAATAATGAAGTTTCTACTTATTGTCATTTTTTCGTTTATTTCTTTCGATGCTTTAGCAGAAGAAAACTGTAAGTTTGGTGATGGCAAAACACTCTTGCAAACTTGGAATTCTTTTATTCGAATATCTCTTAAAGGTGAGCCTGAAGAGATCGCTATGTTCTATAAGTTTCCGGTGAAACTATACTCACCTACAGATTCGCGTGGCATAGATGAAAAACCAATTGTGTTAAAAAAAAATATTTTCCTGAAAAACTACAAATCTATTTTTCAAGAAGATGAGTCAGGGCAGGAGATAAATCTTTTTCAAGAAATTAAAAAACTTAAAACACGTGATTACACAAATAAAAATGCTTTTGATGAGAAAGGATGTAGTCAGCTCGCATCTGTTCGAGTTGAGGATTATGTTTTTGTCTGGAGTAAATCCAAGGGTTGGTTAGTTGAATCTGCAACCTATATTGGCTATCAAGATCTTAAGACCCGATTTGAAAAGAAGGATGTTATCCAGTAGATTTTTTTCATTACGGATAGCCTAAAAAATAGGTGCTATACATATGAGTTGAGTTCCTTTCATGTATATATCACAAGCCTTGAAAATTATTATGATAAAAAACTTGAGACCGCCTATAAAAAATTTAAGTATGAAAAATGAATAGTTTGGAAATCTATAAATCAATATTATGCAGTGTTAGTTTAATACTGCCCCAATATGTATTAGCCGCGGATATAACATCATCTGGGAAAAATGAAATTTTCGATAATCCATTTATTGTTACTGGATTTAATCCAAATACAAATGTTGTAACCGGATATGTCTCTGCTTTGAGAACGGCTCCAGGCAAGACTGATGAGTGTAAATTTGTATTTTTTGGACAGGTTAAAAATAAGAATGTAGTTACTGTTTTTGTGAAAAATACGCTTGATCAATCTGCAAATCAAACATCAGTATTAAAGGATATAAAAGCTGAATTAACAGCCGATTTAAAGCAAGAAAAATTAACCTTCAACAAAAAAACGCTACCAGGAGATTGCGAGTGGATATTGCCATTCATTGGTGAACCGAAAGTTATTGAAGAGGATAAGCAGTTGTCAATTCAGATTGATAAAAGTACTAAGTTAGATTTTCTTGGCGTTTATGTAATTCGTTCAAAGCGTACATATTTTCATAAGTTACCAGACGAGGGAAGTATAGAAAAAACGTTTTTAGTTAATGGTGATTTGGCATATGTTTACGAAGAAAAGGAAGATTGGTATTACGTGAAATTTCCGGGACGTAAAAAGGAGACTGTTGGTTGGATTAAGAAATCAGACACAATTCAGTTTGCTAAGTAAATAAAATATTTATTCGTCATTTTTATTTTCTCTTTGCAGCAACAGTTGTTGTAATGATTTTTGGTAAAAATTAGTTCGATAGCCAAAACGCTGTTCATGTATATATTAAAAATATACTCCGGCGATGTATATTTTAATCGTCCATAGAATGATTGGGCGATAAGCTATATTTGGAATAAATAATAGGGGGAGTATATTGAAATTGCCCGGTAATTGTAGATTGTAAGCCTTGCTAATCCAAATAGGAACCTTAGGCAGCCACACGTTAGTGATTGCCGATCACAACGGCGCATTCCAGCCCAACGTTCAAGCGCAGATCGACTACACCCAACCCGGCGCGAT
>NZ_JBEONP010000111.1:0-5479 GCF_040544435.1 Undibacterium sp. GrIS 1.2 | reverse complement strand
AGGCATCAAAAAAATGGACGATGCCCATTCAGAATTGGCGTATGGCGCTGAATCGATTTATGATTGAGTTTGGTGACCGTATTCAACAATACGACTACTAAGTTGTTCCGTGGCATTTACACAGAATTTCTTACAGGCTCCTCTTAGTTGCGTCGACCAGTTGAAATTACCACAGTTATCTTTAAAAACGAGCCACTACCGTAAGAGCCCGTTCAACATCGGATTGATTTACGTTGAGATGGGTCACCCAACGGATGCGTCTGACCGGACCATCTTTGCTTTTTTGAATCCCGCTTGTCACACGAATATTGTTCTCTGCCAAATACGGCAAAAAGACGCTTGCGACATCGCTGGCAACATCCATAAACAATATATTCGTATGTGCAGGATGGACGACAGTCGAGCTTTCATTCAGTCTGGCATGAGTGCGGATAATCTCTTTTAGTCCGTTCGACAACATCGACGCATTTGCATGGTCATCAGTCAGCCTTTGAACATTGTTTTCTAGTGCATATATACCGGCTGCCGCCAATATTCCAGCTTGACGCATACCACCACCGAGCATTTTTCGTGTGCGTTTCGCCTGCGCAACGAAAGAGGAAGAACCGAGTAATAAAGATCCTATTGGTGCACCTAAGCCTTTCGACAAACAAAGCGAGACAGAATCGTAGGAGTTACAGATGTTCTTCGCCTCCTTAATTGGATCACTACTATTCTCTGTCGCGATCGATACTGCGGCGTTCATCAAGCGCGCGCCATCAATATGGGAGCGCAAACCATATTTTTTTGCCAGCATCTGGACATCACGCATATAAGCGAGTGGCAGCACCTTGCCACCGGTCGTGTTTTCAAGAACGATAAGCCGTGTCCTTGCAAAATGAGGATCATCGGGCTTAATCGCAGATGCAATATCGTCAAGCGCTATCGTGCCATCTGGCTGATTTTCTAAAGGTTGAGGCTGAATTGATCCGAGCACTGCCATGCCGCCAGCCTCCCAACGATAAGTGTGCCATTGTTGACCAACTATCGCTTCTTCTCCGCGCTGGCAATGTCCCATCAAGGCGATCAGATTAGTTTGAGTGCCACTTGGTGCAAATAGAGATGCTTCAAACCCGAGCATCTCTGCCGCCATGTCTTGTAGTCGGTTGACGGTAGGATCATCTCCATATACGTCGTCACCTAAAGGCGCGTCGGACATCGCTTGCTTCATCGCGAGTGTGGGTTGCGTTACGGTATCGCTTCGAAAATCGCCCATGAATTTATTCCGATAAAAGTTAGTTTAGTTTGAGACTTTTGAGTGACTGACTAGTTGAACTGTTATTTGCTTTTGAGTCGTCAATTTATTGGTGAATGCTCGACAATATCATAGGTAAAGCGAGTCGTTATTGTCGCTACAAAAATAGGGAATCATACAAAAAATAGTTATTAGCCAAATACAATTTGGTCGTACTGTCCCGCTGATGTATCCGCCCTAAATGCAGATATCGGAGTACATTGATGTTTCAGTCAGCGATATCTTAATGGCTGTTGAAACATATTTCCTATCAATCTGGAGACAATAATGATACAAGTTCGTAAAGTGATTATCGCAAGTTTGTTCACATGTGCCACCGCTATGACTGGTTGCAGCTCAAATCCAATGATGTCGAACGAGGTTGCGATCAACGGAAAATTAACAGCATCTGCCGAGACGCCATCAAATTCAAGTACCGGAACGGGTTTGCTGGCGGCGACGTTTAACAAGCAAACAAATGTTCTCAACTGGACTGTGTCCTATTCTGGGCTGACTGGCCCAGTGAAAGCAGGACATTTTCATGGACCTGCAATTGCCGGACAAAATGCTGGTGTGGCACTTGGTTTCACCGGTAGCACTGATAGTCCAATCAAAGGCTCTGCAACATTGACTCCAGCACAAGCAGCCGATTTGTTAGCGGGCAAGTGGTACGTCAATTTACATACTGCGGCTAATCCCGGTGGTGAAGTTCGCGCTCAGGCTTTGATTGCGCAATAACTCAATCGGATGATGATTATTTCAAGTTGTTTCGAATGTACGCGGTGAATATGCGCCGTGTACTTTTTTAGATCTACGCCCAAAAAGGTTTAAATATCCATAGCGCCTTTTGTACAGAGTAGATTTTTATAAAATAACGCAGTGATGCGATACCGAACTATTCGCCACGTTACATAAACGAGCGATATTCAATGACACGAATCGATGGATTATATGTCTCCAGCTTTATAGCCCGGCAGGAGCTTGATCCTATAATGAAGACTCAAGCATCACTCGCCTAGCTGACTGTATGGACTATTGTATTCGCGGTGGCACAAGACCTATGGCAAAAACCGATACGACTGCCATCTGTCAAATTGAAGCCAATGGATCGAATAAAGTATCGATTGAGAAACCATTTGCAGTTCTTCACCTTACCCTCCAACTAATAAGCATATAAAAGTTATGAGACTCAATTCAGACTTATCTAAACGGGTTGTGATCGATCCTTCAACGTTACATTGGCTCGATTCGCCAATCACCGGCATTCAACGCCAATTACTAGAACGTGACGGAGAGGAGATCGCAAGAGCTACATCAATTGTGCGTTATCAGCCAGGTTCTGTTTTTAAGACCCATCAACATGATTTGGGTGAGGAAATCCTTGTTCTGGATGGGGTACTTTGCGATGAATCAGGAAGCTACGGTCCGGGGACTTACATTAAAAATCCCCCTGGATCTTCGCATGCGCCAAGCTCTACGACTGGATGCACATTGTTCGTAAAACTGCGCCATCTTGATCCGGACGACAGCCAACGTACCATAGTCGATACGGCGAGTGCGGCATGGTTGCCAGGACTTGTGCCGGGTTTGTCAGTGATGCCTCTGTCAGAGTTCAATACTCAACATACGGCCTTAGTACGATGGGCTCCAGGGACGCGTTTTAGTCAACATCGACATTATGGTGGTGAAGAAATCTATGTATTAGCCGGTACCTTTGAGGACGAGTTTGGAAAGTATCCGGCTGGTACATGGATACGCAGTCCGCATTTGAGCATGCACAGTCCTCTCAGTGAGGAGGGATGTACTATCTTAGTCAAAACTGGCCACTTGCCTGTCGCTGGCTCAGCAGAAATATTCGGATAACGCCCTTCACAAGATATCACCAACTTTCGAACCCGTATGCATTGCGGAGAAATAGTGCACTTGACTTGGAATCAAATCGACTCAGTGAGATGCCAAAATGCTGATGCGATTGTCTTGCCCATGTGAGGTATAGTTGACCTTGGCAAATTTGAAATTATCAATTTAAGGTTATGTGTCCAATGAATAACTCGTCGAATTACACACCTCCCAAAATATGGACTCCTAATACCCAGCAAACAGGACGATTTGCGAATATTAACCGCCCGACCGCAGGCCCTACCCACGCCCGCGAGCTACCGGTAGGACGTCATCCGCTGCAACTTTATTCGCTAGGAACACCCAATGGTGTCAAGGTTACAGTGCTGCTTGAAGAGCTGTTAGCCGCAGGATTTATCGGTGCAGAGTATGACGCCTGGTTGATCAATATCAGTGAGGGCGAGCAATTCAGTAGTGGGTTCACCGACATCAATCCGAACTCAAAAATTCCTGTTCTGGTGGATCAAAGTAATGGAAATCCGATCCGCATTTTCGAGTCCGGTGCAATCATGATTTATCTGGCCGAGAAATTTGGCGCCTTCTTTCCTGAAGGCGCCGCCGATCGGGCGGAGTGTCTTTCCTGGTTGTTCTGGCAGGTGGGGAGTGCTCCATTTCTTGGCGGTGGCTTTGGGCATTTCTATGCTTATGCGCCTGAGAAGATCGAATATGCAATTAACCGCTATGCCATGGAGGTTAAAAGACAGATGGACGTTCTTGACCGCCGGCTCGCCGAAAGTCAATTTGTTGCCGGCGATGAATATACTATTGCCGACATGGCGATTTGGCCATGGTACGGTGCATTGGCCAAAGGACAGTTGTACGAGTCAGGAGAATTCTTGCAGGTCCAGGAATATACCCATGTGCTGCGATGGACTAATCAAATTGCACAACGGCCCGCTGTAAGACGCGGACGTATGGTCAATCGTGTCTTTGGTGATCCGGCAAGTCAACTGCATGAGCGACACGATGCGAGTGATTTCGATACAAAAACGCAAGACAAATTAGTTAAACCTGTCTGATCAGTGACAAACCTCTGAATGGAACATCAACCCATGATGACTTTTTATGATTGCAGTACTGCCCCCAGCCCACGTCGCGCGCGAATCCTCCTTTCAGAGAAGAAGGTAGTCTACGAAACGGTTCAGGTTGATTTAAGGAGCGGAGAGCAACTCAGTGAGGCATACCGACAGATTAATCCACTCTCTACGGTTCCTGCGTTAAAAACGGAGAGCGGAATAGTATTGACTGACAATGCAGCGATCACAGCTTTTCTTGAGGCAAAGTATCCAGAGCCACCGTTGCTCGGAATAACCCCGGAAGAGAAAGCCGAGATTGCGAGTTGGAACTGGCGGGTTGAATTTGAAGGATTGTTGGCAATTGCAGAGGCAATGCGGAATAGCTCTCCCTCGATGAAGCAACGCGCTTTACCAGGACCAGTGGACTACCAGCAGATTCCAGAACTCGCTCAAAGAGGTCTGGCGCGGATACAGCAATTCTTCGTTACCTTGAATGATCATCTGGCAAATCGGGAACATATTGCGACAGATCGATTCAGTATCGTCGACATCACTGCGGTAGTTGCAGTCGATTTCGCCCGCGTCGTCAAGATCAAGCCTGATGAGCAACATCCGCATTTGCTGCGATGGCGCACATTGATGGCGAAGCGGGAGGCTATGTCTCTTTAACGAGTATCGTCGCATTAACCTTGATGAATATAGCACTCAGGTAGTCGGATACATTTGAAAATTGATTGACCCGATATACTGATTACCAAAGGAATGCGATTTCCGGTAGATATTATTTGGGTGTGAATCCGGCGGTGCGCTGCATCTGCGTTGAGCGACGCAATTTCCTGTTGGTAGCAACAACTAACTGGTTCTTGCCATGGCCAATGTGGTGGCTCATTTCTGCTTGAAGCGCCCGCTCCACCAAGGCTTTCGTGAGCTGCTTTAACAGGCCGTCCTCACCAATCGAATCTTCAGTCTTTTTATACTCGGCTAGCAGCACATCGATTAATACAGCCGGAAGGGAGTATTCGCTAAGGTCATTATTACTCATCCCAAAATATTGCAGTTTCCTGCGAAATGACCGATTACAAAAAATTCTTACACCGCGATCTTCGGCAATCACCGTAAATCTGAATGAAAAACCCCAGTCTATTCAGAGTAATAAAAAATTTGTCTGACTTCAATTTATCTTAACTACATGAGATTCGTATGCGTCCGACAGACCCACCTAGACGATCAGCAAATAACCGATTTTGCCCGCAGCGGAAGCAATTCATCAATACGATTATTTTTACAGGTA
>NZ_JBEONP010000110.1:0-5519 GCF_040544435.1 Undibacterium sp. GrIS 1.2 | reverse complement strand
CTGGACGCCCAAACTCCGTCCGTAGTCAGAAAGTTCCTGCATAAATGATCGGAGTTGGGGTACTTTTTACTTCAACTTTTAAGTGCACCAACGCCCGACAAGGCTGTAAGCGATCCATGCTCGCCCAGCGCCACGGGCTTGCCCGCAATGACGGAGGCGATCATCCCGAACGCGCGCACCATCTTGCTGCTGGACCCATCCCAGTATTCAGCCCTATCGGGAATGAACTTCAGCAGCGCTAGGTTGCTTGAGTCCGGGCCGTCGGGAAACCACGGCTTGGCCAACAAGGTCCACAAGCTCTGGATGCGCGCACGGTCGGTATCGATTACGCCGTGGCCCGATAGCGAAACATAGGCACCTTCATCCCTGTCCGTGAAACTGAGATTGACAGCGCGCAGATGATCGACTTTCGAGGATTGCACATCGGTGAAGAACCACAGCGCGCCTTGGGCATCCATTTCCAGCGCGGTCATCGGGCGGCTGGCCAAGGCGCCGTCGTCGTCCAAGGTGGCCAGCATGGCGATCGGGATGTTTTCGATCAGCTTCGCGACGTGAGTGAGTTCGGCATTGCTCTGGGTTGCAATTTTCATGGGTGAACCTCATTGTAGTGTGCTTGTGAAGGCGCGATGGGGCGCGCGTTGCAGGCTGCCCATCGCACTGCGCTTACTTGGGCATCAACACCGTGTCGATGGCGTGGATCACCCCATTGTCGGCGGCGACATCGGCTGCCACCACTTTGGCGTTATCCACCATCGCGCCGCCCTTGGTGCTGACCTTCACGTTGCTGCCTTGCATGGTTTTCACGTTGCCGGCCTTCAGATCCGTGGACATGACCTTGCCCAGAACCACGTGGTAGGTGAGCACGGCCTTCAACTTGGTCTTGTCTTTGAGCAGCGCATCGAGGTCGGCTTTCGGGATCTTGGCAAAGGCCTCGTCGGTGGGTGCAAAGACCGTGAAGGGTCCCTTGCCCTTGAGCGTGGACACCAGATCGGCTGCCTTGAGCGCCACGACCAGCGTCTTGAAGTTGCCGGCATCCACGGCGGTGTCCACGATGTCCTTGGCCTGTGCGGCAAAGGCTGCGCCGGTGAAGGCCGCAGCTATGAGCAATTTTTTCGCATTCATTTTTGATCCTGACTTTCTTTTAAGGGGTTGGATTACTGGGTGAGCGAGCATCAAGCCGACGGCAGCAGCACCGCGTCGATGACGTGGATCAGCCCGTTGGAGGCCGCGACGTCGGTCTTTGTCACATTGACCTCGCCATTCAACTTGACACCGCCCGTTGTGCTGACCTTGAGGTCGCCGCCGTTGAGGGTCTTGGCCGTCTTTCCGTCGAGCTTGACGACGTCGGCTGCAGCAACCTTGCCGGCCACTACGTGATACTTGAGGATCGCGGTCAATTTCGGGATGTCCTTGAGTAGGCCGTCAAGGGTGCCCGCAGGCAGCTTGGCGAATGCATCGTCAGTTGGCGCAAAAACGGTGAAAGGGCCAGCACCTTTGAGGGTGTCAACGAGTCCTGCTGCTGTGAGGGCTTTGGCCAGTGTTTTGAAATGACCGTCGGCAATGGCAACATCGATCAGGGTATTCATAAGATTTTTCCTTCAGTTAAGTTGATTTGATGCCACACCTCGATTGGAGGCGTCCTGCACGACGGGATGTCTGCAGGATTTGCGGCAAGCACAAATTTACTGCTGCCAATACGGCCGGTCTGTGCGTTTGCCCACAGAGCGAGTCCTTAGGCCCACTATCTGGCGCAGTTGAGGGCAGCCCGAAGAGCAGCACTACGCACAAATGCGCCAGCGCAACGAGCCGAACTTCAAATGGAAGAGCCTGTAGTTGGTGTTCGGTTTGCAGGCACTGCTGACCTGGTTGATTGCAATGCCGTTCCTGGCCGCGCAAGGCAGACCCAATGCGGCAATGCGCGTGCAGGCTGAAGGATTGATTGACCAAGTGAGCCCGAAAGAATGGCGCAATCACTTGGTCAATGATTTGTCCGGCGGTCAGCAGCAGCGCCTGGCGCTTACCCGTGCGCTGCTCATGCGTCCCGCGCTGCTATTGACGGACGAACCCACGGGCAACGTGGACACCGTGTCCGCCAACAAAGTGTTCACGCTGATGCGCGACATCAGCCGCAGTGACACCCCGTTCTTGATCGTCACCCACGACCCACGGTTATCCGCCCGTTGCGACCGGGTGATAAAACTGGTGGATGGGCATGAGCAGAGCGACAAGGCCATCTTAGCAACGCGGCCAGGCGATGATGGCAAGCCAAAGGGCTCCGCCTGATACCACCATGACCGAGAAGACCGCCAGCGTTCATTGGGAAGGCCAGGGAAAAGAGGGCAAAGGTCAGATCAGCACCGAGAGCGGCGCCCTCGAACGCTACCCGTATGGCTTTGCCAGCCGTTTCGAGGACGACCGCCGGGGCACGAACCCGGAGGAAATATTGGCTGCCGCCCATGCAGCGTGCTTCACTATGGCATTTTCATTCGCCTGTGACAAGGCCGGTTTTGCCACCGAAAAGGTCGACACGCAGGCTCGCGTGCGCCTGAAAAAGGAGGGTGAGGGCTTCGTGATCGACCGGATCGCACTCACGCTGAAGGCCGCCGTGCCAGGGATTGAAGAAGCCAGGTTCTAGGAGATCGCCCTGGCCGCCAAGCGCGAATGTCCGCTGTCCAAGGCCCTGGCGTCCGTGACTGAGGTCAGCTTGCAGGCAACGCTTGAAGAGGTGGCTGCATGAGCGGCGCCGCGAGCGTCAAGATGCCCGAGGCCGCGCTGGCGGCGGCCGACCATGTGCTGGGCGAAGCGCATGCAAAGCTCACACTGCTGGAGTAGGGCGACTACGAGTGCTCTGCCTGCATCCAGGCCGAGCCGCTGATGCAGCACCTTGTCGACACCCACCGCGATCGGCTACGTTTCATATTCCGGCACTTACCGTTGGTGGAGATGATCCATCCGAACGTAGAGCCGGCGGCGGCACAGGGCCAGTTCTGGCCCATGCACCACCTGCTTTTTGCGCAAACCCATCACCTCACGCCAGCGGCACTGGTGGGTTATGCGCAGATCCTCGGACTAAATATGAACCGCTTCAACGCCGAGATGATTGACCACATGTAAACGCAACGGATTTAGGAACATCGCGGCGCTGAAGATAAACTGAAGTCCAAGCGCCTTGCAGCACGGCACACCGCTCACAGCGCACTGCGTTTCACTGCATCCACCTGTGGCCGCGAAGGATCCGTTACGCCGCAGAAAGCCTGGAGCGCCAAGCGCGAACGGCTATACGTGCACATCAAAGAGAGCCTGCTCGGCCAGAGCAAGCCTCAGCCACTGGCCGAGGAGATTGCCGCGCGCGTCGTCAACAAGGAGCAGGCACAAGGCGGCGAGTCCGTGGAGGCCAATACCTCATCGATCAACGACATGTCGTCCAGCCGACGTGGGGGGCTGCGCTCGCACAAGGGGCCAGGCGGCCGAACCTTGCTGCAACTTCGCAACGAGGCCCGCCAGCGCGGGCTGAACGGGCGCTCCACGATGAACAAGGCGCTGCTCGAAGCGGCCCTGTCGCCATGAATGCACAACCCCCGATCAAGCCCGCTACCGTGATGACGACCAATTTCACCGCCTGCACGACTGAATATCTGCTCTCCGACGTGCTGGCCATGATGCACGCGCGCGGCCTCATCCATGTGCTGCTTCTCGACGCTGACAGGCACCCGCTGGATGTCTTCAACGCCCACGACGGGCTGCGGGCGCTGCTGGCGGCCGGCAACCACGAAGAGGCGCTGCTGCGCAACTATGTGATGGAGCTTGGCTACCAACGAAGTCGCTGCGATGACCGGCTCGGATGCCCGCCCGGTCGTCCTGATTCTGAGCGCTGCCGAAACCTAGGCCTATAGATGAGCGAAGCCGCGCTCGCTTCATGCAACCGTGGGTAGGCGCTCGCCGCTGCCACGATCACAGCCCCTGTGGCTCCAGCGTCGCACCCGCGCGGCGTGCTGGCCACCACCATGCTCGCGTCCAGCCTCGCTTTCGTCGACGGCTCGATCGTCATCGTCGGATTGCCGGCGATTGCGCAGTCTTTGGCGGCCGACGGCGCCAGCCTATCGTGGATGATCAGCGGCAATTTGCTGCCTTTGAGCGCGCTGCTGTTGCTCGGCGGTGAGGCCGGCGATCGTTTCGGCCATCGGCACTTGTTGCTGATGGGCGTGGGCTTATGCGCCGCGGAGCCCGGGCTCCCATGGTTGATTGCCGCGCGCGTGCTGCAAGGCGTGGGCGCGGCGATGCTGATGCCCAACGGATAGGCATTTCAACCACGTGAGGCCAGGTATTACCCCTTGGAAGAGCCCTCAACCCAGGTAGAAATCCGCGTCGCGCCCTCAGCGAGGCCGTGCCTGGCCGATCCACCGCCAAAATGCGTTGTTCACAAGAGAGATTAGCGTTGCGTCGGGTATGGCGGACGCAACGCTACCCGCCAGCGCGTCTGAGTCACCGTTTTGCCCGGTCACCAGTTGATCCGCTGATCGATCTCAAAGTCGGGAGCGAGGTGTGCCGCCAGATCCCAATCTGCTGGCTCGAGTTGCGCCCCGTCATCCATCTGCGCATCACCACAGTCATCCCACAACGGTGGCCCGCGCGCCAGGGATATATGTGGAAGTTCTGGGTCCACCCCCGATGTGATCAAGAATCTTCTTGATCTGCGTGCCCTCGGTAATGAATGCGATCAGGCGCACCTGCCCACCGCACATCAGGCACAGCAGCGGGAGCACTTCGTAGATGCGGGCTACCAACACCGCCCACAGGTAGTGCGCCGGTGCGCGCTTGGGTGGCGCAGGTTCGGGCGTGCGCGGCAGGGGCGCTAGGGCGGCAATACGGGCTATCAGCTCCAGTGACGTGAGCGTGATCTCGTCGACCTTGGCGCCACGTTTGTCCGAGCCTGGCTCGCTGCGCTACTTGGCACAGCGGTATACCAAGGCGACACCTGCTTTGCCCAGGCGTTCACAAGCAAAGGGTGGGCAGGCGCAGTAGCGCAGCAGCCGCTCCAGCACTGCCCGGTCGTGTGCTTCGATGCACACACCGATGTCCACCGAGAAGCCACTGTGCGGGTAGGCCAGCATGTCTTTGGCATCACAACTCTCCAGCAGGCCTCGGCCGGCGAAGGCAAGCCGCGTGCGTCGGCGCAAATCGGCCTGAACCTGGGACACTGCGGTCTCATCGATAGCACTGGCCAGGTGAAAAACGATGCCCGGTGTGAGGATTGGGCATCGGACTCACCCTCCACTGCCACCTCCACCGGCACTTCCTCAAACACCCCATCGACCGCGCATACATAGAAGTGTACATGCCCGTTCAGGCTGGAGCCAAAGCGGTGGATGAAAGCGGCTGCGCCAATGTGCAGCGCCGCTTTGTCCACCTAGGCCGCACCTTGGCTAGTATGCGTCCGACAGACCCACCTAGACGATCAGCAAATAACCGATTTTGCCCGCAGCGGAAGCAATTCATCAATACGATTATTTTTACAGGTA
>NZ_JBEONP010000109.1:0-5893 GCF_040544435.1 Undibacterium sp. GrIS 1.2 | reverse complement strand
GAAACCTTAATAAAATCATTGACTTACAGAACTACCCCCACGCCAGTGCTCGATCTCCTACCGTCACTTATTGCACCTAAAACAAATCGACCCCTTGAAACAAGCATAGAGGTTGTATCCAACGACGAAACTGGTCTTTTGCTACAGGCGCTCAAAGATATGCAGGACAGCCTGGCCAACGTGGTGGGCACGGTGCGCGCGGGGTCAGAAGGAGTGGCCACGGCCAGCGCCCAAATCGCTTCTGGCAACAATGACCTGAGCCAGCGCACCGAAGAGCAGGCCAGCGCATTGCAGCAAACCGCCGCGTCAATGGAGCAACTTGGCTCCACCGTGAAACAAAACTCGGATAGTGCCAGGCAGGCCAATCTACTGGCGCAGAACGCCAGTGCTGTTGCAATCAAAGGGGGTGATGTGGTTGCCCAAGTGGTAGAGACCATGAAGGGCATCAACGATTCGAGCAAAAAGATCGCTGACATCATCAGCGTGATCGATGGCATTGCCTTTCAAACCAATATCTTGGCCCTGAACGCGGCAGTCGAGGCGGCGCGAGCCGGCGAACAGGGTCGCGGCTTCGCTGTTGTGGCGTCCGAAGTCCGCTCGCTCGCGGGGCGCAGCGCAGAAGCTGCCAAGGAAATCAAATACCTCATCAACGCCAGTGTGGAGCGTGTAGGGAAAGGCACTACATTGGTAGACCAGGCAGGTGCCACCATGACCGAAATCGTGGGTTCTATTCGCCGCGTAACCGACATAGTGGGTGAAATCAGCGCTGCGAGTGCCGAACAAAGTCAAGGCGTTGAGCAAATCGGTGAAGCGTTGACGCAAATGGACACCGTAACTCAGCAAAATGCCGCCTTGGTAGAGGAAATGGCAGCCGCAGCGACTAGCCTGCAATCACAGGCCCAAGACCTAGTCGGAACCGTTGCCATATTTAAGCTGGGAACGCAAGGCGCATCTCAAGCCATGCGCAAGCAAGCATTAGTTCCTCCTCAGTCGCGGTTTGCGTTGCAGCGCGCGGTGAGTAAACCTGCTAAGCCCTCCGCGCCACGACTGGCCACATCGGCAACAGCCGACGGGGATCCAAACTGGGAAAACTTTTGAAGCCCTATGGACGACGAAAGCCCTGAAGCCATCCGCAAAATGACACAAGAGCTCGCGGTCAACTTGTTCTCTCTGCGTGATAGTTTGGTTGAATTGGCCATGATGTGTCGCGATATGCAATTTGAATATGATGCGATCCAGCGCGACAAGGCTTCGGTTGAAGTTTGCCGTATTTTTGGACGTATCAGCGCAACAAAAGAAAATAGTCCCAAATCCGCGGGGGGCGGATAGCCAGCAAACACCAAAACCGCAACCGTGCTAAAGTGCAAAGAGCTCCGTTGGCCGGCCAATGTATCTCCGGCGCAGTCCTTCTTTGCGGTATCCATCTTCAATTACATGGCGCAGCATTGGGCTGCGGGACCCTTGACCACGTGGCAGCACATTGGTCAAGCTCTCCCACTGCTGCAAGGTGTGAAACATGTCGCCATGGCAAGGCTTGTCCTCCCTGATCATGGCTTGCCCGTGCGCGCAGTTCCGTGTCTTGGTGAGCTACCCAGTAGCCGTGACAATTTGGGGCGTACAACCCTCTTTATGAAGCCGTTTTAGAACCTTGCGCAAGGTGCTATCGATCAAACTTTCACGGAAATCATGCATGAGCCAGATTGTCGTTTATGCTTAATCCAACAGAACCTTAAACCGTCACCCCCAGGAAGAGACTTACCTTATGAATTTAAATAATTTGAAAATCGGTACCCGTCTCGCGCTTGGTTTTGGGCTGGTTCTCTGCTTTGCTGGTGCGCTGGCGCTTACCGGTGCCGGGACGCTTTCCTCTGTGATGAGCCGCTTCAGGGTAGTGACCGACGATATTTTGCCAAAAACGAATATTGCGAACCAAAACATTCAAGCTGCCTACGATTACGCGCGTGCCTTCACCTACATTGTCACATCAGCCGGAAGGCCCGGTGTTGACGCCGCCGCGATCCAGCGATCACAGAGCATCCTCGCCGACACCGTCAAGCTCGTCAACGACAACATGGCCACTCTAGAAAAGCGCCTGTCAACCGACCAAGAAAAGTCGTTATTAGCCAAGGTCGTCGAGCGGCGCAAGGCCTATGGGGGAAGCCGCAATAAGGTGCTGGAACTGAACAAAGCTGGCCAAAGCGACCAGGCGGCCGACCTGATGTTTACCGAGACGGACAGTCTACAAACGGTTTATATCCAGTCCATAAAGGACTTCATCAGTTACGAAGAAAGCCTGCTGAAAAGGGGGGTCGACGCAGCGGAAGGGGTTTACAGTTCCGCACTAAAGATTCTGATTGCCATCGGTACTGCGACCGTGACGCTACTGTGCGTCTTCGGCTGGATTCTGGTGCGCTCAATCACCCGCCCGCTCAACCAGGCGGTAGATATTTCACGTGCTGTCGCCGCCGGCGACCTTAGCCTGCAGTTCGAAGCCGATGGCCAGAACGAGACTGCGCAACTGCTGCTTGCGCTCAAGGCGATGCAGGCCGGCCTGGCCACGGTGGTCGGCAAAGTTCGCGAAGGCTCCGAGGGCCTGGCCACGGCCAGTGCCGAGATTGCCCAAGGTAACAACGACCTGAGCCAGCGCACCGAAGAGCAGGCCAGTGCACTGGAAGAAACTGCGGCCTCGATGGAAGAGCTGAGTTCGACCGTGAAGCAAAACGCTGACAGCGCCAAGCAGGCCAACCAGTTGGCCCAAAGCGCCAGCACCGTTGCCGTCAGGGGTGGCGAAGTGGTGGCCAAGGTAGTGGACACCATGAAGGGCATCAACGATGCCTCGCGCAAGATCAGCGAAATTATCAGCGTGATCGACGGCATTGCCTTCCAGACCAACATCCTGGCCCTCAATGCAGCGGTGGAAGCGGCCCGGGCCGGTGAACAGGGCCGGGGCTTCGCCGTGGTGGCCAGCGAAGTACGCAGCCTGGCCGGGCGCAGCGCGGCGGCAGCCAAAGAAATCAAAAGCCTCATCAACGCCAGCGTGGAGCGTGTTGAGCAAGGCACGGTTCTGGTCGATCAAGCCGGTGCCACCATGACCGAGGTGGTGGACTCAATCCGTCGTGTGACTGACATCATGGGCGAGATCAGCGCAGCCAGCAACGAGCAAAGCCAAGGGGTGGCGCAGATCGGTGAAGCGATCCAACAAATGGATCAGGTCACGCAGCAAAATGCTGCGCTGGTGGAGGAGATGGCGGCAGCGGCATCAAGCCTTAAAGGTCAGGCGCAGGAATTGGTGAGCACGGTGGCGGTGTTCGAGCTGCCACAAGGACGGGGCGAATATGCACCAAGCCGCCACCATGCCACCGCACCGGTAAGTTACAGCGCGCCGAAGCAGTTTCCCCCTGTCAGGAAGGTTGCGCCCAAGTTCAAGGCGTTCTCCAATCCAGTGGCATCGCGTGAGCGTGCGACAGTGCCCAAGGCTGCGCATGACAGTGGCGCCAAAGCGGGCGGCGACGATTGGGAAAGCTTCTAACCCGCCACCCACTTTGGCAACCTCTCGCGGTCAGTCGGCTCTGTCGCATTAATCAATTTGCCTTGGAAAATCCTCAATGAAATCAACAGTTGTTTTGAACCGAAAACGCTTAATGCGACAGAGTCCGATTGCAGTGAGTCTGACCATGGGGTCATTTGCAAATAATCTGAGTCCGAAAAGCCGCTGATTGCAAGTCTGGACGGTTTGAAACGCGAGCAACTACAAATAGGGACTCGTGTCCTCGCGTTCCACTTCCCTTATCGAGGGCGCAAGGGTTTTAGTCCGGCCTCATCGGCTGGGCTTTTTCTTGGGCTTGCGGTGGCCTGGGGCGGCGCTGCGGCTGGCTTGGCCAGCTATATTTTGTGTTTGCTGTTGGATGACGGAATTTTCGGCGGTTCCGGCTTACACCCCCAGAAAGGAAAAAACCGGAACCAAAAACCAAAATACCTACAATTCAAAGCGCGCTGTGTCTGACGGTCTCATACCGTCGGTCACGATCCCCGGAACGACCGGTCACGATGCCGGAATCATCGGTCACGATCAGCGGAATACGCACTTGACCACGTGGCAGCACATTGGTCAAGCTCTCCCACTGCTGCAAGGTGTGAAACATGTCGCCATGGCAAGGCTTGTCCTCCCTGATCATGGCTTGCCCGTGCGCGCAGTTCCGTGTCTTGAGCTCCCCAGTATTCGTGACAATTTCAGCACCTCAATTTAAGGCGACGGAATTTTCTGGGGTTCCGGCTTAGACCCCCGTTATGTTGACACTTGAGGGGCCAAGGCACGCAGCGCTGTCAATCTACTGCGCCGAAGCTTGCACCCGCTTGAATGATGTAGTAACATGACTACATCATTCAAGCATACGGGGGTGTCGTCATGACCATTACCACCTTATCAAGCCGCGAGTTCAACCAAGCGGCGAGCGAAGCAAAACGAGCTGCAAACAACGGGCCAGTGTTCATCACAGATCGAGGCCGACCGGCCCATGTGCTTATGACCTTTGAGGACTATCAACGGCTCACAAAGCAGCGGCGCAACATTGCCGATGCGCTGGCTATGCCAGGTATTGCCGACATCGAGTTTGAGCCGCCGCGTGTGACCATCGAAACTCGGCCGGCTGATTTCTCATGATGTTTGTTCTCGATACCAACGTGGTGTCCGAACTACGCAAGGTGCGGCTTGGAAAGGCCGATACGAACGTGACGGCATGGACGGAAAGCGTTGATGCCGCTGACCTCTTTGTGTCGGCCATCACCATCATGGAACTGGAGCTTGGTGTTCTGTCGATTGAGCGAAGGGACGCCACCCAGGGGGCCGTGTTGCGCTCGTGGCTAGAGCAGCACGTATTGCCTGAGTTCTCCGGGCGCACGCTGCCTGTCGACACCGCCGTGGCACAACGTTGCGCCCGGCTGCATGTACCTGACAGGCGCGGCGAGCGCGATGCACTCATCGCGGCAACCGCCCTGGTGCATGGCATGACGGTGGTCACTCGCAACGTCGCTGATTTTAAGCCCACGGGAGTGACCCTCATCAATCCGTGGGAGGTATCGCAGTGATGGGAAACAGATGTTTTTCGGGCCGGTTTCGCGGCCGCGAAATTTCCCCAGCCTTGCCCCTCATTTGTCAATGAAAAGCGGGAGCCGAAGCCCCCGCTGTTGATCGACCGTATCATCGCACGCCTACCGTTCGCAGTAGATCAAGTCACCCGCTACCCATGTCTTCTTGACCAGGCCGCTACCGTTCAGCTCGGTACACGCCTTATTGGTCTGCTCTGTCCATTTTTTGACTCGATCCGAGTCCGATCCGCACATCAAACGGAATGACTCCAATTTCATCGGGAACGGCTCGCTGTGCGACACAAAGTAGTCGAACATGCGCCTGGCGGTCGGGGACAAGGAACGGTACTTTTCCCACTCGAATTTCGAGTAATACTTGCCGGCGAACAGCACCACCATTTCAGCGTCGATTTCGACCTGGCAGCGCGAATTTTTCTTACCTCGATCCAACACGCGAAAGCGATGGATCAACGACACGGATTCAAGCCGGCCGATCCGGCCGGAAATGAACTGCAAGGCTGTCGCCTGTAACCTGGACAAGCACATTTCAGCCTTGTCGTAGTAGCGGCCATTGATCGACCAGCCAAGGTCTTTGCACAGCTCGTAAAACGTGAACGTGACGGGCGACCCGACCGGGACACGTTTTGCGTACTCTAGGACTTGTTGCCAAACCAGTTCATCATCATCGGCGCGCAGCTCGATGCCGGTGTACGTGATTTGGGGTCGATTTGTTTTAGGTGCAATAAGTGACGGTAGGAGATCGAGCACTGGCGTGGGGGTAGTTCTGTAAGTCAATGATTTCATTAAG
>NZ_JBEONP010000108.1:0-5929 GCF_040544435.1 Undibacterium sp. GrIS 1.2 | reverse complement strand
GTCGTGGCTCATGCCTTCTCCTTAACTTTGAAACGAAGGAGTGTGGCGCGTTCATTTCATCATTGCTAGATGGTTGCGTCGGACGCTTACCTTGGCTATGGCTTTGCAGTGCTTGCGCAATCATTCTTAGGAAGATGCGCAGCACCATATTGGGCACCGCCCCGTCGCGCTGCATGAAGTCGCGCAGCCGCTTCGAGACCGAGAGCACCCACTGACGCACAGGAAGCCGAGGAGAAACATGATCCGTCAGGTGCGCGGCCTTCTCCACCATGCGCCGGATATTGCATGAGAGGTAGACACCCCGGCCTTTGCAGGAATAGGCCACGAAGTAGTCGCACCCGCAGTCGTTACACCACGCCAGGGAAAAGAAGTGCGCAAACATGCCGCATTCCGGATATTTGCGAAAGGCTTGACGGACATAAGGCTTGGGGGTGTGGCTTTTCCGGTTTTTTTGTTTACAAATTTCCCTGGTCAACTGAGGGTGGAACTGTATCTGCAGGATAGTAAAGCCGAGCGCATTCGTCGCGAAGTACCCCGCCAGTGAACGTCAAGTCATTGCGGTAGGCTTTGGCAATGAAGTCGAGGGTATTGACATGGCGCACCTCAAAATAGCTTTCGTGGACGTCATCGCAACCGGCCCCAAAAACGATGCGGTTGACCTTTGACCAGATCGATGCCATCGTGCACATGCCGCATGGCTGAAGGGTCGAATAAAGCGTTGCGCCATGCAATTGACCTCCCAGATTGTCGGCAGCGGCCAGTTCCAGTCCAGCTCGCCGAAAGGCCACCATCTCTGCGTGAGCGGTCGCATCATGCAGGGTCTGGCATTCGTTGTGCGCAGTGCCAATGATCCGGCCATCGTATACGATCACGCAGCCGATGGGTGTCGAGGCAGGATCACTGCCACGCGAGGTGGCAACTTTGAGCGCTTCCCGCATCCAGCACTCATCGACTTGCAGGGACATCAAATTTCTCCTACTTGCAGATTCATGAAAATTCAATGCCCAGACGTGTCTTGCGGACGACTGGCCTCAAACAGAAACCAAGTACGGCGTTCTGTCTCGTCGATGTACACCTCTATCAGGCTTGTGGTGGCAATGTCATCGTGCTCCTCGCACACGCCATGCGCTTCCCGGAACCGTGAGACCAGTGTTTTATTGTCATCACACAGTTCGCCCAACATGTCAGATGGTTCAACGTACTCTGCATCATTGTCCAAAATTCGTTGGGTTCTTGCAATGTGTCCAATGGAGCGCAGAGTGTTACCGCCAACCTTCCGAATGCGTTCGGCGATCGGATCGGTCATTTCATAGATTTGCGTAGCTTGTTCATCGAGCATGACGTGGTAGTCGCGAAAGTGCGGACCTGACATGTGCCAGTGAAAGTTTTTGGTTTTGAGATACAGCGCAAAGATATCGGCCAGAATGCCGTTCATTGCTGCAGCGATGTCTTTGGTTGCAGCAGCTTTCAAATCAGTCGGTGTTCGCAACGCTGCCACCTGATGTTGATGACCTTCAGCAATTTGTTTTTCATTAGGCTTTTTCATAGTAACTCTTTCTTCAGTGATTGGGTGATTGGAAGGAGGAAAGCCAGACCGGGCAAATCAGGTCTGGACGGATAGGCATTTCAACCACGAGAAACCGAGTATCGACCCCTGAAAGAGCCCTCACGGCGCCGTCATCGTCCAAGGTGGTCAGTATAGCGATCTGGATGTTGTCGATCAGCTTGGCGCAGTGAGTGAGTTCGACAACGCTTTGGCTTGCGATTTTCATGGGTTAACCTCGTTGTTGTGTCCATGTGAAAGCGCGGTGGGCGGCGGCCACCTTGGCGCCGTTCACCATCGCGCCATCCATGGTGCTGGCCATCACTTCGCTGCCTTGCACTGTCTTCACGTTGCCTGCCTTTAGGTCGGTCGACATGACCTTGCCCGAAACCACGTGGTAGGTCAGCATAGACTTCAACTTGGCCTTGTCTTTTAGCAGGGCGTCGACGGTGCCTGGCGGCAGTTTGGCGAACGCATTATCGGTGGGGGCAAAAACTGTGAATCGACCGGCACCTTTGAAAGCGTCAATGAAGCCGACTGCTGTGAAGGATTTGGCCAGCGTTTTGAAATGGCCATCGGGAATGACGACATCGATCAGGGTATTCATAAAGTCTTCCTTCAGTTGGGTGGGTGCCGCGCCCCAGTTGCGCGGTACCCTGCACGACGAGATCTTTGCAGAACTTGCGGCAAGTGCCAAATTTACTGCTGCAAATACGAAGCGTCTGTGCGCCAACGAACCGAGCGCTGCGGCGCATTCACCCAGTATCGCGCCATGGGCCGTGCCGTTGCATGCCCCCTCTGGAGGCGCTTGCGATGCACCTATTGATCCCCGTACAGCAGCTCCCCTTAGTGGCCTTGGCCAGTTCGGCGGCGTGCAGCTTTTTGGTTTGGACCGTAAATGTGGTGCGCAGCACCTTAGTACGACCGCTTTGACGGCCCAGAAATGCGACACCTGCGCATCTTCGGGCTGGCCGCCCCACAGCCGGATGGGGGGTGGTCGTGCGCGGTGGGAACAGACTTCGCCGAGAACGTCGAGGCTATGGTCTCGAAGGTCACTCGTTTCAAGCCTGGCGATGCTTGTTGGGAATCGTCTCTTTGCGAGGCCCGCTGCGGTTTTCTCTGTAAAAAGCTGCATCGAGGTGAGAGTCTGGCGGGCACCGAAGAAAGCATCATCCTCAATGGTGTGTGCGCCACCGAACAGACCAGCGAATGCACCCCCAGCATATTTCGTTATGACCCTCACGACCTAAGGCGTGGCTCACGTTACGCACCTGATTGGCAACAGAGGAGATCGTGCAGCAGTCGACCCAAGCCGTGATGTCGCAGTGTTATCGCGCCGTTTGCAGCCTGGCCCGTTCAGCTCACGGAAGCGGGCCCCCGGCCTATATGGAACAAGTTGAGCACAACGCATTTATTGAAAGGATTCCCCATGATCTCCGCCCGTGGCTATGCCGCCCATAACCCGCACAGCCCTCTGCGCGCCTTCGCCTTTGAACGGGAAGAGCCGCGCGAGCGCGACGTGCAGATTCAGGTGCTGTTCTGCGGCGTCTGCCACTCCGACATCCACCAGGCAAAGAACGAGTGGTCGAACACCGTATACCCATGCGTGCCAGGCCACGAAGTGGTTGGCCGTGTGACGAAGATCGGCGCTAGCGTGACGACGCACGCCGTGGGCGACATCGTCGGCGTGGGTTGCATGATCGACAGCTGCCGTCATTGCAAGCCGTGCAAGCTGGGACTGCAGAACTACTGCGAAGGTCCGAACAGTTGGCTGGCCACCTACAACGGGCCCATGGTGCCCGCCAAACTGGCGCCTGGAGGGCTCAACGCCTACGGACGCGACAACACCTACGGCGGCTACTCCGACGTGTTGGTAGTGAGGGACGACTTCCTGATCAGGATTCCTGCGGCGCTGAAGCCCGAGGTCGCCGCGCCCATTCTGTGCGCGGGCGTCACCACCTACTCACCCATGAAGCACTGGAAGGTTCAAGCGGGCCAGAAAGTCGGCATCATCGGCTTCGGCGGGCTGGGCGACATGGCCGTCAAGCTGGCACTGGCCATGGGCGCGCAGGTCGTCATGTTTACCAGTACCGCCGCCAAGCTTGCGGAGGCGCGCAAGCTTGGCGCCGACGCCGTGCTGGAGAGTGATGCAAAGGCCTTGGAAGCCCACGCGTCGAGCTTCGACTTTATGTTGTCCACGGTGCCGCAGCGCCACGACCTGAATCCCTACCTGCCATTGCTAAAGCGCGACTGCACGCTGGTGGTGGTAGGTGCGCTGGAAGTAATGGAGCCTGTCAACAATCAGCAAGTCGCCTTTCACCGTCGAAGCGTTTCAGGGTCGCTGATCGGAAGCATTGCCGAGACCCAAGAAGTGATTGATTTCTGCGCCCGGCATGGCATCGGTCCAGACATCGAGATGCTGCGCATCCAGGACCTGAACGAGGCCTACTCACGCATCGAGCAAGGTGAAGTTCGCTTCCGCTATGTCATCGATATGGCGTCACTGGCTGAGGAACCGGTGCCCACCAACTTGGCGTAGGGCTCGAAGGGATTGCCGTGCAACCAGCGGTGATCCAGTTGTCACCTTCCGTGCGTGCGCCCTGAACGAATCCATGTTACGCACCGCTGCATCGAGTTGTAGAAAAGTACCTCAGAGACCTTGTACAAATTAATTGCTGCCCGCCAGCAACGCTAAAAAATCTTGTTCACCCGCAACCAGCCCCGCCTTGTGCTTGGTTGCGGCTGCTGAAGTTTGACGACTTTCAGGTTCGCCCGAAAGTAACGCTAACACTCGCGGATGCACATACGATTTTCGACATACCGCTAGCGTGTTTCCGAGCAGGTGAGCCACTTCAGCCAGTAGCCGGTTTGCCTGGGCAGCGTTCGGCTGTAGCTGCTCCGCGTCTGAAAGCTTGCGCCACAGCTCCAAAGCCAGAACGCTGCCATGCCAGGTGCGGAAGTCTTTGGCGGTAAATTTTCCTTTGCAAGCCGCCTCCAGGTAAGCGTTGACATCCGTTGAGCCGACGTTTTGCACCTCTCCTTTATCGTCTACATAGTGGAACAACTCCTGCCCGGGCAAAGCCTGGCAACGGCGTGCGATGCGTGCGATACGCGGGTCTGCACTGCCGCACAGGCAGCTTAGAAAAAGCACGCATCGGTTGATCACTACAGGCAGTTATTCACTGCCGCACAGGCAGCTTAGAAAAGCAGCATCAGCACGAGCGACACATCGCCAAGATTCACTGCCGCACAGGCAGCTTAGAAAGTCAGCAAGTCGAAGCAGAGCAGCAACAGGCCATTCACTGCCGCACAGGCAGCTTAGAAAGCAAAGACTAGCGCGCAAAGCTCTAGTGATCAATTCACTGCCGCACAGGCAGCTTAGAAAATTGGCATCTAGCGCGGCGGGATTTGCTTTATATTCACTGCCGCACAGGCAGCTTAGAAAACAAAAATAGAAAAGTCGGGAAAATTTCACATATTCACTGCCGCACAGGCAGCTTAGAAACTAGTGAAGCGTCTGAAATGACTGTGCTATCAATTCACTGCCGCACAGGCAGCTTAGAAAACGAGAATCCACTCCACCACACATGGGTGAACATTCACTGCCGCACAGGCAGCTTAGAAATATGGGAAGAGTTAGATTCACCTCGGCAATATATTCACTGCCGCACAGGCAGCTTAGAAAGTCAAAATAAGATCCTCGAGATTTTTCTTAATATTCACTGCCGCACAGGCAGCTTAGAAAATTGGCATCTAGCGCGGCGGGATTTGCTTTATATTCACTGCCGCACAGGCAGCTTAGAAAATTCAAACGTGCGTAGGTTTTAGCGACGTCATATTCACTGCCGCACAGGCAGCTTAGAAAAGCATAGCAACAACGACTGCCACATTAACCGCATTCACTGCCGCACAGGCAGCTTAGAAATGATGGAGTTTCAAGACCCGACACGTGAAGAAATTCACTGCCGCACAGGCAGCTTAGAAATGGCGAGGGATTGACGGCAGAAGGGCACGCAAGGCAGGTCGCTAAAGATTGGAAGACCTATAGTGTTGCGTATGACGATGGATTTTTTATGTGATTGTCATAGATTTTCTGAAATTTAAGAAAATATTGCGAATGTTTGATTTTTACCTGACACCCGAGCTACAAAAAAGGATTAAGTGTCTGTACTCCGGTACTTTCAAAATCTTTGACGTTGCGTGTCACGACGGTTACCGGAAATTTACTTGTGTAGGATGTCCTTTCCCTTTACACACAAACCCACGAAAATCCAAAAAATGCGTTAGCAGGAAAGTGGCGACGGCATCGCAACTCTTCAAGCGATTGAATTCGTATTCCAAACAGCACCCCTTGTACAGGGCGCTCAAAGAATTTGGTAAGATACC
>NZ_JBEONP010000107.1:0-5993 GCF_040544435.1 Undibacterium sp. GrIS 1.2 | reverse complement strand
GGAGTTAAGGGCTTTGCGGAATAAAAGCCTGACGATGACCTACTTTCACACTGGTTGCAGCACTATCATTGGCGCGGAGTCGTTTCACGGTCCTGTTCGGGATGGGAAGGGGTGGTACCGACTTGCTATGGTCATCAGGCATAACTTGTTGATCTGTTGAGTCACGCTATTCTGTGAGGGTCAACAAATCCAATTGGGAAGAAGCGCAGTAGCGTGTGCGGGTTGAATCGCACTAATCAATGTTTTTTTCACAGCACGCCAGACTATGGCGTGCTGTGGTGGTTGTGACTGTTGTCGAACAACTTACTGACGTAAGGTTCAGGCAAACACTTCACAAATACTTGTAACAGATAACCTGCTAAGGTTATAGGGACAAGCCTTACGGGCAATTAGTACTGGTTAGCTTAATGCATTACTGCACTTCCACACCCAGCCTATCAACGTCCTGGTCTCGAACGACCCTTTAAAGAGATCTAGTCTCTGGGAAGTCTCATCTTAAGGCGAGTTTCCCGCTTAGATGCTTTCAGCGGTTATCTCTTCCGAACATAGCTACTCGGCAATGCCACTGGCGTGACAACCGATACACCAGAGGTTCGTCCACTCCGGTCCTCTCGTACTAGGAGCAGCCCCCTTCAAACTTCCAACGCCCACGGCAGATAGGGACCAAACTGTCTCACGACGTTTTAAACCCAGCTCACGTACCACTTTAAATGGCGAACAGCCATACCCTTGGGACCGGCTACAGCCCCAGGATGTGATGAGCCGACATCGAGGTGCCAAACTCCCCCGTCGATATGAACTCTTGGGAGGAATCAGCCTGTTATCCCCAGAGTACCTTTTATCCGTTGAGCGATGGCCCTTCCATACAGAACCACCGGATCACTATGTCCTACTTTCGTACCTGCTCGACTTGTCAGTCTCGCAGTTAAGCACGCTTATGCCATTGCACTATCGTCACGATGTCCGACCGTAACTAGCGTACCTTCGAACTCCTCCGTTACACTTTGGGAGGAGACCGCCCCAGTCAAACTGCCTACCATGCACTGTCCCCGACCCGGATAACGGGCCAAGGTTAGAACCTCAAACAAACCAGGGTGGTATTTCAAGGTTGGCTCCACGAGAACTGGCGTCCCCGCTTCAAAGCCTCCCACCTATCCTACACAGATTGGTTCAAAGTCCAATGCAAAGCTACAGTAAAGGTTCATGGGGTCTTTCCGTCTAGCCGCGGGTAGATTGCATCATCACAAACATTTCAACTTCGCTGAGTCTCGGGAGGAGACAGTGTGGCCATCGTTACGCCATTCGTGCAGGTCGGAACTTACCCGACAAGGAATTTCGCTACCTTAGGACCGTTATAGTTACGGCCGCCGTTTACTGGGACTTCAATCAAGAGCTTGCACCCCATCATTTAATCTTCCAGCACCGGGCAGGCGTCACACCCTATACGTCCACTTTCGTGTTTGCAGAGTGCTGTGTTTTTATTAAACAGTCGCAGCCACCAGTTTATTGCAACCCTTTCATCCTTCCCCCGCAGGGGGGTCAAACTACAAGGGCGTACCTTATCCCGAAGTTACGGTACCAATTTGCCGAGTTCCTTCTCCCGAGTTCTCTCAAGCGCCTTAGAATACTCATCTCGCCCACCTGTGTCGGTTTGCGGTACGGTCTCGTATGACTGAAGCTTAGAGGCTTTTCTTGGAACCACTTCCGATCGCTTCATGAATTAATTCACTCGTCTCAACCCCTTGAATTACGCACCCGGATTTGCCTAAGTGCCTTCTACAAGTCAAGAACAGGCTCTTCCAACCGCCTGACGACCTTCTGTGATCCGTCCCCCCATCGCATCATACGACGGTGCAGGAATATTAACCTGCTTCCCATCAGCTACGCATCTCTGCCTCGCCTTAGGGGCCGACTCACCCTGCTCCGATGAACGTTGAACAGGAAACCTTGGGCTTACGGCGTGGAGGCTTTTCACCCCCATTATCGCTACTCATGTCAGCATTCGCACTTCTGATACCTCCAGCATCCTTTACAAGACACCTTCGCAGGCTTACAGAACGCTCTCCTACCATATATCCTAAGATATATCCGCAGCTTCGGTGTATCGCTTAGCCCCGTTACATCTTCCGCGCAGGACGACTCGATCAGTGAGCTATTACGCTTTCTTTAAAGGGTGGCTGCTTCTAAGCCAACCTCCTGACTGTTTTAGCCTTCCCACTTCGTTTTCCACTTAGCGATACTTTGGGACCTTAGCTGGCGGTCTGGGTTGTTTCCCTCTTGACGCCGGACGTTAGCACCCGACGTCTGTCTCCCAAGCTCGCACTCATCGGTATTCGGAGTTTGCAATGGGTTGGTAAGTCGCGATGACCCCCTAGCCATAACAGTGCTCTACCCCCGATGGTGATACTTGAGGCACTACCTAAATAGTTTTCGGAGAGAACCAGCTATTTCCAAGTTTGTTTAGCCTTTCACCCCTACCCACAGCTCATCCCCTAATTTTTCAACATTAGTGGGTTCGGTCCTCCAGTGCGTGTTACCGCACCTTCAACCTGGCCATGAGTAGATCACTTGGTTTCGGGTCTACACCCAGCGACTAATTTCGCCCTATTCGGACTCGATTTCTCTACGGCTTCCCTATGCGGTTAACCTTGCCACTGAATGTAAGTCGCTGACCCATTATACAAAAGGTACGCAGTCACGGAACAAGTCCGCTCCTACTGTTTGTATGCACACGGTTTCAGGATCTATTTCACTCCCCTTCCGGGGTTCTTTTCGCCTTTCCCTCACGGTACTGGTTCACTATCGGTCGATATCGAGTATTTAGCCTTGGAGGATGGTCCCCCCATGTTCAGACAGGATTTCTCGTGTCCCGCCCTACTTGTTGCAAGCCTAGTACCACAGATATGATTTCGTATAAGGGGCTATCACCCTCTATGGCCGGACTTTCCATTCCGTTCTACTATCAAGTCTGCTATCACTTGCGGCTGTTCCCATTTCGCTCGCCACTACTTTGGGAATCTCGGTTGATTTCTTTTCCTGTAGCTACTTAGATGTTTCAGTTCGCCACGTTCGCTTTGCAACACTATGTATTCATGTTGCAATGACCTTACGGCCGGGTTTCCCCATTCGGAAATCTGCGGATCAAAGCGTGTTTGCTCGCTCCCCGCAGCTTATCGCAAGCTACTACGTCCTTCATCGCCTGATATCGCCAAGGCATCCACCATGTGCACTTAGTCACTTGTCCCTATAACGTTAGCTTCTAGTGTCTGTGTTCATTACTGAACTCAGGTTCATCACTAAAAACCGGTTATAGTTCTTATTACTATGAGTATTTCTTTAGCGTTTGCCGTATCTCAAGGAATTTGATTTTTTCTAAAACTCTGCTTTGCAGCAGTGCTTTTCAAACTCTTTGTAATACTATGTTTGTTCGATACAATCACAACCCTTCCATAATTTCCATTAACAACTGTCGTTGCCAACTTCTCTTTACAGAAATAATTTTGATTATTTCTACTTTACTTCTTCTCAATTGTTAAAGAACGGTAATACTGTCTTGCTTAATCTCTGTTGAAAGATCAAACCTAAATCGCTTGCCGCTATCGCTGTTGAGCGCGCTGCTTGACTTAGGTTTGTACTTTGCTTCAATGTTTCAATCTTGGTGGAGGTTAACGGGATCGAACCGTTCACCCCCTGCTTGCAAAGCAGGTGCTCTACCAGATGAGCTAAACCCCCGAAACTTGGATGTCTTACTGCACTCACTTGCCTGCAACCTGCTCCACCAGTTTGGTGGGTCTGGTTGGGCTCGAACCAACGACCCCCGCGTTATCAACACGGTGCTCTAACCAACTGAGCTACAGACCCAGGTGCTTGCTCGATTCTCACGTGAGTGAGTTACACAGCTTGTCACCAGTCTCCCGGTGACTTACCTTGTTCTTTACAGTAACAGTCAATAAGTGTGGACACTTAACTTTCAGCACAACTCTAGAAAGGAGGTGATCCAGCCGCACCTTCCGATACGGCTACCTTGTTACGACTTCACCCCAGTCACGAACCCTGCCGTGGTAATCGCCCTCCTTGCGGTTAAGCTAACTACTTCTGGCAGAACCCGCTCCCATGGTGTGACGGGCGGTGTGTACAAGACCCGGGAACGTATTCACCGCGACATGCTGATCCGCGATTACTAGCGATTCCAACTTCATGTAGTCGAGTTGCAGACTACAATCCGGACTACGATACACTTTCTGGGATTAGCTCCCCCTCGCGGGTTGGCGGCCCTCTGTATGTACCATTGTATGACGTGTGAAGCCCTACCCATAAGGGCCATGAGGACTTGACGTCATCCCCACCTTCCTCCGGTTTGTCACCGGCAGTCTCATTAGAGTGCCCTTTCGTAGCAACTAATGACAAGGGTTGCGCTCGTTGCGGGACTTAACCCAACATCTCACGACACGAGCTGACGACAGCCATGCAGCACCTGTGTAAAGGTTCTCTTTCGAGCACTCCCAAATCTCTTCGGGATTCCTTCCATGTCAAGGGTAGGTAAGGTTTTTCGCGTTGCATCGAATTAATCCACATCATCCACCGCTTGTGCGGGTCCCCGTCAATTCCTTTGAGTTTTAATCTTGCGACCGTACTCCCCAGGCGGTCTACTTCACGCGTTAGCTGCGTTACCAAGACAATTAAGTCCCGACAACTAGTAGACATCGTTTAGGGCGTGGACTACCAGGGTATCTAATCCTGTTTGCTCCCCACGCTTTCGTGCATGAGCGTCAGTGTTATCCCAGGGGGCTGCCTTCGCCATCGGTATTCCTCCACATATCTACGCATTTCACTGCTACACGTGGAATTCTACCCCCCTCTGACACACTCTAGCCATACAGTCTCAAATGCAGTTCCCAGGTTGAGCCCGGGGATTTCACATCTGACTTATATAACCGCCTGCGCACGCTTTACGCCCAGTAATTCCGATTAACGCTTGCACCCTACGTATTACCGCGGCTGCTGGCACGTAGTTAGCCGGTGCTTATTCTTCAGGTACCGTCATTAGTAGTCCGTATTAGGAACCACCGTTTCTTCCCTGACAAAAGAGCTTTACAACCCGAAGGCCTTCTTCACTCACGCGGCATTGCTGGATCAGGCTTGCGCCCATTGTCCAAAATTCCCCACTGCTGCCTCCCGTAGGAGTCTGGACCGTGTCTCAGTTCCAGTGTGGCTGGTCGTCCTCTCAGACCAGCTACTGATCGTCGCCTTGGTAGGCTTTTACCCTACCAACTAGCTAATCAGATATCGGCCACTCCATGAGCATGAGGTCTTGCGATCCCCCACTTTCAACCTGAGTTCGTATGCGGTATTAGCGTAACTTTCGCTACGTTATCCCCCACTCTAGGGTATGTTCCGATATATTACTCACCCGTTCGCCACTCGTCGCCAGGTTGCCCCGCGTTACCGTTCGACTTGCATGTGTAAGGCATGCCGCCAGCGTTCAATCTGAGCCAGGATCAAACTCTTCAGTTTAATCTCTGTTTTTGTTCATTGCTGAACTCTGTTCTTTCGAACAGTGTCGCTCACTCAAATAACTGACAGGCTATCTCTTGCGAGATATCCTATTTATTACTTTTGCGAACATTTGATATTTTTTAAGTATCATGATCTAATAAATTAAATCACGGTGCCTTCTATCAAGTGCCCACATTTATTGACTGTTAATTGTTAAAGATCTGCATTCTGTTCCGCTTCAAAAAGACTAGGACTCTTGCGAATCAACTACTCTTTTTTCTCCACTTTCTGACAAAGCGTTTTGTTTGTCAGCAGCAAAGAAGCGAGATTATGAACCACTTACCGCTTTCCGTCAATACCTATTTTGAAGCTTCCTTTTAAATCCCATCCGGCTTCTTCTACCTGATCTTATTCAATTCTCTGCCTTCAAACTCCGTACTCACTTCTTGTGTTTCACTATCTTTCTTACCTCTACTTCCCCGCCTCTCGACGGGAGC
>NZ_JBEONP010000106.1:0-6055 GCF_040544435.1 Undibacterium sp. GrIS 1.2 | reverse complement strand
TGGACGCCCAAACTCCGTCCGTAGTCAGAAAGTTCCTGCATAAATGATCGGGGTTGGGGTACTTTTTACTTCAACTTTTAAGTGCACCAACGCCGCGCTGGTACGTCGATTGTGACGAACCCAGAATCCCGGGTTCTTGCAGTAGGTGAGGGTTTCGAGACCATGCTTACTGTCGCTACCGCTCATCAATATCAAATTAATGTCCGGAGTTATTTAAATGCGGGCAATCTCGCGAAAGCCGATATTCTCAAATCGGATTTTGATAAGGTCATTATTTATGCTGACCATGATAAATTCGATCCAATCAGAAATTATCGGCCTGGGACCCATTACGCACAGCAACTTGCGAGACGGTTAATGGAGATGGGGTTTAAAGTGGAGATCCGATTGCCTGATGTTGAAAAGACAGACTGGGCGGATGTATGGATGTCAGCGACCAATCAACTGGGGAATATCACTAACACGCTATTAACCCGGTGCATACAACAAAAGAGTGATCATCCGTTTTTGGTGATTGATCAAATGTTGAAAGAGAAAAAATGCTGTAATTTGCCGATGCTAAAACCCAAAAACCCTCCTAGTCATTAAGAGGGTTTTTTTTTGCTCTGCTGCGTTCAAGCAGGACAACATAGGGTAGTAAGCCTAGTACGACCAAAATAAAAAAGTACTGGCTCACTAAAAATGCCAAGGTGATGCCGATACCCACTAAAACTCCCGCTATAAAAAGTACGATAAGTTCAAATTCGCTGATGTGAGTTTGTTTCATATTATTCCTGTAGTCCTCCAAATCGTGTCGTCAAAAACTACACAAATAACTCTCACGTTCTCACTGTTTTAAAACGTCTCAACCCCCCCGACCATAGACAGATCAATGTCCCCAAAACTTGAACTGGCCGTTTTATTAGAGCCTAATGTTTTCACAAGCTCTGTTTTTACCGGCAATGGGACACTGGTTTGGTGAGTATTTAATGCAGAGACAGGCTTCACCATTTCCGCACCGTGTAAAGCCTGAGTCGCAAGCTGACAAAGTTTTCGTGTCCGTCGCATCTGATTTGGTTCTGACTGCAAAAACTCAACAAGAGCAGGGAAGTCATTGCCGTTAATCTTTACGCGTAGTGTGATTTCTTCATCTTCTATCATTGCAGACCTCACGCTGCTTTAAGACGTTTGTGCTGGTGTTCGCCAAAGAGTAAAAATCCATTTACATTGCAAAATGGAGAGTTGTCTAATTGGATGATTTCAACGTCTTGAAACGACTTAGCGATGCTGGGTGCAAAATAATGCGATCCACCACCTACCATCAGGATCGAACTAAGATCACCACCGTCACCAACCGATGAACGAATTTTCTTTGCGCAGTCGTCAGTGATGAAGGAAGAGTTGTCGAGATACGAACGTAGCTTGTCCGGTTGAATCATATTTTTAAAAAACCGCATCGGCTTTCCAGAAATTAATGCATCATCAATGCGTTCTATTTGATCAAATGGTTTTCCTTCGTCTTTACTGATGAGGTCCGCCATTGAATTCAAAATGGCGGATACTCCTGTAGGTGTCCCTGAACTTCTACTCTCAATCATTCGATAGCCATGGGACAACACCCAGTCCGTAGTCACATAGCCGCAGTCCACAATTAATCTATTTTCGTCCTGACTCAGGCCCTCTTCAATGGTTGATCCATAGTGCAGCAAAGCGCCCACTGGTTGGGGCAAGATGATGACTTTGTGAACAACCACTGATTTTCCTCGCACTTGGAACTCACCCACAAAATGTTTAAGCAAGTGATCCTTATACAATTTCATCGTATGTACCGGCAATCCAAGCACCAGCAAGTCAACTTCAGTTGCATCAACGTGCGCCAAAGCACCTAAAAACAAGGCTTTGTAATTAACGGAGGTAGGGAAGTCGTCAGTAAGCGTGCGACCATTGCCAGTCGTCCCTCCTACTGCAAATTTGACATCTGGCCCAACAGCAAACTCAACATCGTCCACCCGCACAATATAAGTACGGTTGGCGACCGCATTTGGTAAATGGCTTGAAAGGTTAGAAGTAACATGCCGCGGCGATAAGGAGGGGAAACTGTCATAGAACAATTTATTTTCTGGCCCAGGGAGTCTCGCCGCCACTTTGGTTTGACCGAAGCCAATATCACATGCAAAAACAGGGAAGTACATAAGAACTCCAAATTATTAAATAGACAAACTATGTACAAATTTAGCCATAGTTAAATCGACGGTGTTGTATGAAGTACAAACTAAGCCATTTAAATGTACAAATTATGTACAAGTGCAATTAAGTCAATTGACAGAGAAACAAACTATGCCATTTAAATGTACAAATTATGTACAAGTGCAATGAAGTCAATTGACAGAGAAACAAACTAAGCCATTTAAATGTACAAATTATGTACAAGTGTTATTAAGTCAATTGACAGAGAAACAAACTAAGCCATTTAAATGTACAAATTATGTACAAGTGTTATTAAGTCAATTGACAGACAAACAAACTAAGCCATTTAAATGTACAAATTTAGCCATAGTTCATCATCAATAGTGATTAGATCATTCGTTGGTCACTCGTTTTTACATGTTTCACTAGCAAAATTGGGCTCATTTCAGCTCAGTTAGCGGATTTCTAAGATGGGTTTTAACTGACTAAAAACGGTTAAGAGTGAGAGGTAGGATGTGAAAGAGGAGAGGCTTCAAAAAAGTAGGTTGTTATCATAGATTTCTGCAATAAAAGACATTAATATTCAACTTGCAGTACAGAATTTGATAAGAATCCCCGCTAGGTAACTAGCATCGTCGCATGGCTTAACGCCACAATCTGCCTCAAAACTTGATAGGTTTTTTGAAGGTTGCAGGTAATTCACCCCAAGATGGGACGTGATTACTGCAAGCAAACTTCAAAAAATCACTTCAACTACTGAGTGCCAGAACTTCAAAGCAGTAACTATTGTTGAATCTTTCTTTCCCTTTTAACTTGATTTCTTTTGTGTATTCACCTCCATTCGTGGACGTGAATTTTTTTAAAAGAATCAACAAGATAGAAGAGTAAAGACTGAGGACGACAGAACAGTGATAAACATTGGCCCCGTCGTTTGTTTTAGAGTCTTGCAAGGAATGAAGCCTACTCTAAAGACACAATCCCGACTACACAGACCAAAACAAATTAGGACGCCTGATTACCCTTCTCGGGGTGACATTGATCGGAAAAAGACTGCAATCGAGCACGTCTTATTAAGATCAATGAGGTATCCCACTCGCAGCAAGGGCGGCAAGCCTTAAAGCTGTTTGTGACATTCATTAACAAGGTGTTGCTACCTTTCCCCAAACAGCAAATGGATTATCGGATTTGCAAAGTTAGTGCAACCAAGCTTTTTTCAACCGTTTAAATGTTTTTGCACCATCATTTTTTTTGATTGAATGTCTCTCCTGGAGCTTTCGCAAAAATGGTGATTTGGCCGTAATGAATTTTTTGGGTTTGAAGCAGGTTTGATGAATTGCAAAGCAGTTCGGATGACGACGTGAGTCGAGTTCAAGGATGGTGCCAGCCAGAATTGAACTGCCAAGTTTATCGCTAAAGAGCCCTGGTCCTGCTGGAAGCCGCCCCGCAAGGCGTTAATTTGCAACGATTTTTAAACAACTCCAAAAAAGGGGAAATCATGGCCGTGACTTACGAACACGCGTATGACGTTGAGCGAGCAAAATTGCCGCAGGCGATCAAAAATGAGTTGAGCAAACTATTTACAAAGAGTATTCAGATACCGCACAGCAAGACTCGGCAGAGCAAAGCTGCTTTGGGTATAAAAACGCAGCGTCTCAGATGCCTTTGTATGGTTGCATCAGTCGAAGAAATTTATGCCATTGGTAAATTTGAGATTGCCAGCCTATCCAACCTCAAAGAGAAACACATTAATTTTCTTGTGACCCATTGGGTATCAAAAAAACAAACACGCGGTACGATAGAAAACAAGCTGACCTATTTATCAACATTAGCCACTTGGTTAAGAAAAGCAAACATCGTCAAAAATCCAGAGAGCTATCCTTCGCTGTGCGAACTACCAAAACGGTCAGGCATTGTGATGGAGGATAAATCATGGGAAAGCAATGGGGTCGATGCCCAAGAGTTAATCGGGAGAATCACAATGGACAACAAATACATTGGTATTCAACTCATGCTGCAAATCACCTTCGGTTTGAGAGCAGAAGAAAGCATGCTGATGCGACCTTTTGATACGGTCATGAGATTGCATGGCGAAACTTACTTGATGGTTGAAGATGGCACAAAAGGCGGGCGGCATCGTCGGGTTGAAATTGATGATGAATCGCAGTTAGAGATAATTGAGACTGCAAAGCAATATATCAACAATAAATCCAAAACGACGATCCCCAATGAATTCTCACTAAAGCAATGGAAGAGTAAGTATTACAACATTCTCAGAAAATATGGGCTGACAAAAAAAGGACTTGGCGTGACGCCACACGGCCTACGCGCCCAATATCTCAATAATCTGTACAAAAACTTAACTGGTAAGGACAGTGCGGTGCGTGGCGGCGATGTGCCACAAAAAGACATTTTAGAGAGTGCGCGCAAAATCATTGCCGAACATGCTGGGCATTCGCTGGCCAGCAAATCCAATGCTTATATTGGCTCCCATGCGGCAATCAAGTTGAAAACGTCAAAAGACATCACAAATGACCAGATTCTCAAAAGTATGGAGGAGGCTGAGGGCAATAAAATGAAAGCAGCACAGATGCTTGGATGTGCCCGTAGTTATCTTTATAAAAGATTGAAAGAAATGGAGTTAGTGCATGAATAGTTTCAAACGAATTGTGATCACGACAGGTCTCCTCTGGGTCTTGTTGTTTCTCTTTATTTTTATCGGATTTGTCATTATGACGAGCGCCCCATGGTTGCAAGTCAAACTGCCACTAATAACAATGGGACTGGGTGGTGTCGGTGTTTCATTACATTTATTGTCACAACACTATCCGAGATAGTTATGCACAAAATCTGTGGATAAGTTTTTGGATAACAATAGACGGTTCGCTCAAAACCTGCAGCAGTAGTAATTAAAGTCGTCATTGCTTCAAATTTGAGCAAGTTGACGTTATTGAACATGGGGCAAAATAGGTGGTGATAGTAGAAGGTTGTTTTAATACTGGAATTTAACAAGAGTGTTCTTCACGCGTGCGCGCATTTTTTTTTGCGTCCAAAATTTTTAACTAGCTCTTTTCCGCAATTACGGAAAACAAAAAAAACGAATATCTGCAAAGTCCCAAAACACTGGCGATTAACTTTTTAGATGTATCGCATATTTGTTAAATGTACGGATACTTCGTTTAACTTTTCCGTGCGTGCGGAAAAGTTAAATTCCTGATTACTTCATTTAACGTTTCAGCGTCAGGAAAAACAAAGTACCAAAATGGCCACATACATAATTACAAGCTGTGACAGAAATAACGGTTTGGGTCTATAAATCATGCGTCTTTTGCGCAAGTCAAAATGACATTTTGATAGACCATAAGGCCATGAGCAAAAATGATCTCCTCCTAACACCTATCGAAAAAGGATCTTTCGAGTCCTTTGCTAAAGGCTTGGTACCTCTATTGCCGTTGATTGAGGATCCATCAGTCTCGGAAATTATGGTCAATAACCATAAGTCTATTTGGATAGAAAAAAATGGACGCATGGAAAAGACCGACATTGAGATGGTTCCTTCAATGATCCGAATGGGGATTCAGTTTTTATCTTCAGCGGTCGGCAATAAAGATGCCATTGCGGGAACTAGTACGGGAATTGTGAATGCGGCTTACAGCGGTATGCGAATTGCGGCGGTGATGCAACCTACGGCGATTGACGGTGACGCAATCTGTATTCGTAAGCATAGCAAAACAAATCGTACGCCAGCGCAGTACATAGCAAATGGCTCTTTCGATATTGAGATGATTGCTCAAGATAGTATGCGTCCGACAGACCCACCTAGACGATCAGCAAATAACCGATTTTGCCCGCAGCGGAAGCAATTCATCAATACGATTATTTTTACAGGTAG
>NZ_JBEONP010000105.1:0-6091 GCF_040544435.1 Undibacterium sp. GrIS 1.2 | reverse complement strand
TTGATGCTTAGATGATGCAAAGTATAGATTGAGGCAAAAAAACGCCTCATTTATCAATTCTGTGGAACTTTAGCGCCGTTTGTGCAAAAACACCCCATTAACTCGGGCGTTTCGATCTCCCACTTCAAGTTCACGCCCAAGCCTGATCACCCCCCTTGTCCTGAAAGAATTGCATGAAATTAAAATGCTTCGCGCTACTACTGTTTTGCTCCAGTGGCTTGGCCTTGGCGGCGAGTGTTGCGCCTGCCTTGCCGGAAGAGCCGATGGAACCCGCGCCTTTGGCAGCGCCTTCGTCAGCGGCACAAAAACTGTATGCATCGGCCAAAAACGATTTGTTACAGGTGCGCGTCCTACTCAAAAACGGCCGCACCCAATCATCGGTAGGATCGGGCTTTATGATTGGTACCAGCGACTTGGTGGTGACCAATTACCATGTAATGTCGCAGATCGCGCTGGAGCCAGATATTTACGTCGGTGAATTCGTTGATACCAATGGCCAGCGTGGCAGTGTGGAGCTGCTAGCGGTCGATGTGCTGCACGATCTGGCGGTAGTACGCGTCAGCCGCAAAGGCACGGGTTTCTTTCAGGTGCCAGAACTGGTCGCGCAATTGTCAACGCTCAATCAGGGCCAATATCTTTACTCGCTGGGTAATCCGCTGGATTTGGGTTTTGCCATTTCGGAAGGTGCTTACAACGGCATCATCGGGCGCGCTTTTTATGATCAGTTCATGTTCACCGGTCCGATCAACGCGGGCATGAGCGGCGGCCCCAATGTCACCGTGGATGGCAAGATCGCCGGCGTTAACGTCGCCAAGCGTACCGATGGTGAACTAGTCAGTTTTTTGGTGCCGGCGCGCTTCGTTGTTGAGTTGCTCAACAAGGTCAGACTGCAACAGGCACAAAATAAAAAAACGCCGAAAGACTTCAACGCCGAAGTGGGCCAGCAACTGATCGTTCATCAAAACGTGATGGTTAATAAATTATTGGAAAGCCCGTTGGCACAAAAGGCGCTGGGTCCCTACCAGGTGCCGGTAAGGGAGTCTGAGCAAGTACGGTGTTGGGGGCGCTCGAATGCCAAGCCCGATAGTCCTTACACGGTAGATCAGGTCAATTGTCAGATGGAGTCAGCGATTTTTGTATCGGGCCAGATGCAAACCGGACACGTCGCCATCCAACATCGATTTACGCGCAGTAAAGAGCTTGATTCCTTACGTTTCTCGCACATGCTCAGTAATAATTTTAAAAATCAACTCAATGTCGGCAACAAAGATACCCGCTTGACCACGCCGAGCTGCACGGAAGAATTTATCGCGAATCAAAGTTTATCCATGCGCGCCGTAATGTGCGTGCGGGCTTACCGCAAGTTTGCTGGGCTATATGATTTTGCGCTGTTCACCGCCAGCACGGATCAGGCTTTAATGAGCCTGCAAAGCCGGCTCGATACCAAAGGCGTCTCTTACGATAATGGCTTGCGCGTCTCTCGGCTATTCCTCGCTTCCATCACCAGAGGGAGCAAACAATGAAAGCCGGCTACTTCATCGAAATTTTATCGCGCGCAGGCGAGGTATTGCATCGTCACCAGGTGGCGCATTTGCCGATACACATAGGTCGTGCCTACGACAATGACGTGATCCTCGATGATGTGCATACCGCCGCGCATCATGCCGTTGTAGACACTGACGCAAACGGACAATTACTGATACGTGATCTGGATAGCCGCAACGGCTTGATACATGGTGGCAAACGCCAGACGCAGGTCACCATCGGCGGGCATAGCGTCGTGCGTCTAGGGCAAACCAGCTTGCGAATTCGGGCGGCTAATTTTATTGTTGAAGAAGAGGCTTTTGATACCAGTAATTACAACTGGGAAGGATGGCGTCCAGCCGTTACTGGCGCTTTGATGATCGCCGCAATGGCGCTGGTCAGTGTCTGGTCTGGGGATACCGAGAAGTTTCCGCCGGTACATTATTTCATGGCGATGGCAGGGATACTTGGCGTTGGCCTGGTATGGAGCGCTGTCTGGGCGTTTGCAAACCGTTTATTCGGCGGCCATGCACGCTTCGGCAGGCATGTATTCATCGCCGCTTGCGGGATGTTAGCGGCAGAAATCGCCAGTTATACGACAGGTATCATGGCGTTTTCTTTTTCGTGGGAAGTGCTGAGTCGTTACGGCAGCCACTTTTATTTCGCCATCGCTGCCGTCACTTTGTATTTCCACCTGAAGACCATTAAGGCACGCTCGCCACGCCGTCTGATGATAACTGCTGGGTTGATCGCGCTACTTGGTTCTGGTTTTATGCTGATGGCCAATTACCAGCGCAGCGGCAAACTTGCTGATGAACTTTACATGACCGAGCTGTACCCGCCATCGCTGAGAATCAGCAAAGACCAAAGTCTGAATCACTTCATGTCCGCTGCCGAAAAACTCAAGGCACAAGTTGATAGCGAACGCAGCAAAGCAGTGACTTCAGGTGACGTCGATAGTGACGCCGATTGATGAGAATTTTTAGAATATTGAATTCAATAGCGCAATGTTCATGGGCCTTCTAGCCTGTTTTGCTTCCAGAAGGCGCATGGATAATGCGCATTGCTTTTGAATTTGTTTAAATTATTTTTTAATCGAGATTTTTTGTAGGCTAGATTCAGCTGTAAAACCTCACATTGTCAAAGCGTGCGGACCTGTATTGGGCGCATAAAGCCTCGATTTAATCGATTACTCGCTCAAAAAAAAGTTAAATTAATTACATTGAAATTGGTTTATAATTTTCAGGTTTTGGAACGACCCTATAAAAGGCGATTTTTTTTGGGTATTATTTTGATGTTTTTTTAGAGCAGAAAAGGAAGTTTGAATGAATGTTTTGTTACGTGTCACCCTCTCGTCCCTCATGGTTCTCTGCGCCGCTATTTCCTCTTTCGCCTCGGCGCAAACAGAACGAGAAATGGCTGAAATGCAGAGGAAACTCAATGCTGAGGTCATGGAAAAACCCTTTTCTGTGGCAGATGAAGCAAAAGTGGATGCATTCATCAAAGACGCGATGGCCAAAAACCTGAAGCCGGTCGAAACTAAGGCACCAGCACATTGGCAAAACGGCTATACCTGCGCTGATATTTACCAGTATGGTTGGAGTGGTTATCAAAATTGTCGCTATTACCACCATTATTACGGTCGTTACTGGTAATAGTTCTTCGCGTTATTTTTACAACATACCTATTTAGGAATCAAGCTCATGCTTACATCAATCAAGTCGTTCATTAAATTTTCGCCATTATTTTTAGTTGTGCCAATCTTGGCTGGCTGCGCTGCAACTCAAGTAGCACTTTCAAAAAAAGATCTGGATGTTCAGGCGCGTACCAGCACAGCTATTTTTGTTGATGCCGTAGCCAAAGACAAACGAACCATCTTCCTGGATGTAAAAAGCGGCGTCATGGAATTTGATCGTAAAGCGTTTAAGACATTTGTCGCAGAACAATTTTCAGCCAATGACAATGGCTACCGTTTGGTCGATGATCCGGATCATGCGCAGTTCACCATGGTGGCCTACGTACTTAATCTCGAAAAAACTAGCCCAACTGCGGCTGAATCCGCTTTGCATCAAGGTTACATGGGCGGTGCCGTGGTGGCAGGTGCCGTGGCCGGTAGTTTAATCAATAGCAATAATTATTATCGCGGTGCTGCTGCTGGCGGCTTAGCTTTCGGCGCGATAGAAATGATTTCCGGATCGCTCGTCAAAGATGTTACCTACATGTTGGTTTGTGATATTCAGATCAAAGAACGCACAAAGAATGGTGCGATCGTTCGTAAGGACACCAAAGTTGATGCCAAAGTCTCTGACGCTGGCACTAGCCGTCAAACAGTATCAGAAGTGTCCAATCAAAAGGAATATCGCACCCGTGTAGTCACAACGGCGAATAAAGTGAATCTGAAATTGGAAGAAGCTGAGACACTGATGTTTAAAAAGACCGCTTACGCGATGTCTGGATTTTTCTAAGCCTAGCTTGTCTCTATTTACTGCATCAACATAGCGTCACTGGATCAGTTCTCACATTTTTATATTTTATTGGCTTCATAGCGGAATGTTAGAACTGTCTCCAAACGCGACGAGTACATGCTTGCCAGGTGCGCCATGCGCATCATGTGCACCTGCGGTGCTATTGGCATGCTGATGGCGCATTTTCGGTCATTTTTTCTGCTCTTCGTGGACAATAGCTCGCTATTGGCGCCTCATTCGTAGCAAAACTGCCTCGAAAAGTGCATCCATCATCATTGCCAATCCTAATGGAAATTCTGGGTTAAAAATCAAGTCGTCAAACTCAATCAAGGGTTTGCGAGAAGGCGCCATCAGGACGGTCGAATTCGCCCCGGCATTTGATCGCGCCATACAATCTTTACTCAATGAACCCGAAGCGATTCAAACTGAGTCCAGCTAGGCGATCAGCAAGTATGAGCAAGTCGTACTATGATGGAGCGACTTTAATGACCATGACGCGCCAATGATACCTTTCTCGATACTTGATCTTTCCCCCATCCTTGAAGGCAGCGACGCTGCCCAGTCATTTCGCAATACCTTAGACCTCGCCCAGCATGGCGAACGCTGGGGTTTTCAGCGGTTTTGGCTGGCAGAGCACCATGGCATGCCGGGTATCGCCAGTGCCGCAACTGCCGTGCTGATCGGCTATGTCGCGGCAGGCACTTCTAGCATCCGGGTTGGCGCTGGCGGAATCATGCTACCGAATCATTCACCGTTAGTGATTGCCGAGCAGTTTGGCACGCTTGAATCCTTGTTCCCCGGACGTATCGATCTGGGTCTGGGTCGTGCACCCGGTTCTGATCAGACTACGGCGCGCGCTTTGCGCCGTAATCTGAGCTTGGACGCGGATCAGTTTCCGCAAGACGTCGTTGAATTGATGGATTATTTCTCAGCCGAGCAAAAGCGCGCTGTGCGTGCCGTTCCCGGTGTGGGTTTGAATGTGCCGATATGGATACTGGGGTCTAGCCTGTTTGGCGCGCAGCTGGCAGCGGCGCTGGGCTTACCGTATGCCTTCGCCTCGCATTTTGCTCCGGCACAAATGATGCAGGCAATTGCGCTGTATCGCGCTACCTTTACACCGTCGAAGCGTTTGGCAAAACCGTATGTGATGCTGGGCTTTAATGTGTTTGCGGCCGATACCGATGACGAAGCGAAGCTGAACGCTACGTCGATGCAGCAAGCCTTTGTCAATCTGCGCAGTGGACGCCCGGCGCGATTGCCGCCGCCGGTAGCTGATTATATGAGCAAGATAGGCCCGCAGGAACACGCTTTGCTCGATCAGGTTCTGCCTTGTTCGGCCATCGGTTCTGCCGAAACGGTGAAGCGCCAGTTGCAAGATTTTATCGCGCTGACCGGTGCGGATGAACTGATGATTACTTCACAAATTTTTGATCATGCGGCGCGCCTGCGTTCTTACCAAATAACGGCGGAGATAAATCAAGCTATTGTTCATCAAACCACCATTCATCAAGCCAAAACTTAATTAAAATTTGTCGAAAAATTTTACAGTTTAACTCTTTTTATTTCCATCGGGAATGTAAGTGCTTGAAATTGCTTGAGAAATTTAATTGGCACATTTCGTGCTATTGACCGATGGCGTACAACGCAAAATAAAATGATGCTTGCATATCCTTGCCATCGATTAATAAATCTCAGGGAGATAAAATGTTGGGTGTTTTTGCACAAACGGCGCTAAAGTTCCACAGAATTGATAAATGAGGCGTTTTTTTGCCTCAATCTATACTTTGCATCATCTAAGCATCAATTCATTGAATACCGCGCGTTCTGAGAGGTCGTTATTTCGAGATATTTTCTCATCCATATTATTCAATTTTTCCGGGGTAGTTGATTTTTTGGATTGGTAAGTCCGACCGAATCAATCATTTTCTCATCCGAGAAATCAAATTCCCCGTGCAAGTTAAAATGCGGTTCTGTCGCAATAGCGAACCCAAGACGGAGTCTTGGCATACGGATTGCGCCCATCATTAAACAGAGCGGATTTTTCCTGCCAAAGCATAAAATTGGTCGGCAAAAGACAGATCATCTGCGCCTTCCATTATGAG